>NZ_BAABKN010000004.1:0-243601 GCF_039543845.1 Nocardioides endophyticus
AGGTCGCGCACGAGCGCGATCAGGTCGACGGCTTCGTCCGAGGGCAGCAGGCGAGAGGCGGGCATACCGACGACGGTACGACGCCCGGCGATCTAGCGGCATCCGAGGGCTGCGGCGACACCACCGACCGGCCTGGGACGTCATACGGATGGAGCATGCGGATGCACCGTCCGTATGACGTCCCAGGCCCGACTTCGCTGAGCAGCCAGCGGGCATCTCCCCAACTTGGGGGAGGCAGGAGCAGCGCGCGCGGCTCGATGATGACGGGGCGGACGGGAGGCCTGAGCCGCCGGTCCTTGGGAGCGCGACATGAGCAGTCGGATCCGAACCTCCACCCTCGCCGCAGCCACGATCGGGCTGCTGGCCGCGGCCGCGTTCCCGACGCTGGCCGCGGACTCGGCGGGCGCCTCGAGGTCGGGCCATCTCGGGTCAGGTCATGCCCAGGACCGCCCGACGCGGGTCGTGCAGATCGTGCTCGACCAGCTCCGGCCGGAGTTCGTCGAGGCCTTCGACATGCGCAACGTGAAGCGGCTGATGCGCAGCGGGGCGTCGTACCCCGACGCCTATCTCGGCCACATGGGCTCGGAGACGGTGGTCTCGCACAACGTGATGACCAGCGGGATGCTGCCCAAGCACATGGGTTGGTCGGACGAGTGGTTCCGCGACACGCAGGGCCTGCTCGGCGCCGTCGACGGCCGCTACGTCACGGGGTCGATGTCGGCCGCCCAGTTCGACACGGTCATCAAGGCGGAGGGCTACCCGAAGCTCGCTGACTACCTGCACGCGGCCTACCCGGGCAAGGTCGTCGCCGCGATCGGCGAGAAGAACTACGCCGTGCATACGATGGGTGGCCCGGGTGCGGACATGCGGATCACGTTCGGCGGCCGCACCGCCGACTGCGACGACGTCCCCAACGAGCCCACCGATCTCACCTGGCGCGGGCCCGCCGGCGTCGGGGTGCCGGCGTACATCGCGAGCCCGGTCTGCGGCCGCTTCTACGTCGACGCGGACCGCAACCTCGACTACGGGACCCGCACCACCGCGCCGGCGTGGATGTACGCCGTCGAGGGCAACCGGGACGTGCCCGGACTCGACCCGGCGCACCAGGGCGGGGACGTCTGGGTGACGGACGCCGCCTTCGACGTGATGGACCACGAGGACTGGAGCGGGCTGCTGCTGACGTACGGCGGCATCGACAAGGCCGGGCACATGTGGGGCGGCCTCAACGACCGGCCGCCGTACGCCGGCGGCGACCCGCGGGTGCACATGGCCGAGATCGCCCGGACGGCCGACGAGCAGGTGGGGAGGGTCGTCCAGCGGCTCAAGGACGACGGACTCCTCGACGACACCCTGATCGTGCTGACCACCGACCACGCCCAGCAGACCAGCAAGCACTTCTACGGTGTCGACGGCCTCGGCCGAGGCAACTTCAACTGGTACTACGGCTCCGACGCGGACGAGACCTACCTGTCCTCGCAGCCGGAGATCCAGCGGCTCGTCGACGAGACCGGCAACGTCGAGATGAGCATGCAGGACTCGGCGATCCGCACCTGGCTGGTCGACCGGTCCTGGTCGGCGAAGAAGGACGCGGCCAGCGTGATGGCCACCCTGGCCGGGGTCCGGGCGACGTACGTGCTCGCCGGTGACCGCTACCGGCTGACCTGGCACGCGCCACGCTCGAGGTGGACGGCGTCCGAGTGGCAGTGGTGGCGCCGGCACGGTCAGGAGATCGTGAACACGGCCGCGGCCGACTACGGCGCCGATGTGATCGGGCTGCTGCGGGACAACGCGAGCTACGGCGTGGCCGGCGACCACGGTGGCGCGCAGGAGAGCGTGCAGCGGATCCCGATCGTGTTCTCCGGACCGGGCGTGAAGGCCGGCGTACGACCGCGCGACGCGATGCGGTCCGTCGACATCATGCCGACGGTGCTGCGCGCCCTCGGCATCCCGGAGACGCATTGGACCGACGGGCGCGCCTACCGGCTGCCCTGACCTCAAGCGCCGGGGGCACCCTCAACTTTGGGGACGCGGGAGCCGCGTGCCGGTGCCAGACTCCGACCAGATGGGGGGAGTCCTCGGAGGTTCGGCTCATGCGCAAGTGGCTCATCGGATCACTGGTTCTCACGGTTGTCACCGCCATGTGCGCGGGACTGACTTCCGCGACGGCGGCACCCTCGGCCGCGGGACGCGATCCCGACCGGCTGGACGCCTACACACTGACCGTCGCACCGTCCGAGCTGTCGGCCGTCTCCGACCTGGGCGTCGAGGTGAGCGGCCAGCGCTCGGTCAAGGGCGGGCTCGAGCTCGACGTCGTACTGGACGGGGCGCAGGCCAACAAGCTCGAGGCCCAGGGCGTCGACGTCGACCTCACCCGGGTCAAGGGTGGGCTGACCGTCCGCCAGTTTGCCGCCAAGCAGGCGGCCGGCGGGTTCAACGTCTGGCGCTCGTACGACGAGCGCGGCGGCATCCGGGACCAGCTCTACGCGGCGGCCCGCCGGAACCCCGGGCTCGTGAAGCTCAAGGTCATCGGTCACACCGGGCAGGGTCGCGAGATCCTGGCGGTCAAGGTGACCAAGGACGCCCGCGGCAAGCGGGACGGCAGTCGGCCGGCCGTGCTCTACAGCTCGACCCAGCACGCTCGCGAGTGGATCTCGACCGAGGTCAACCGCCGCCTGATGAACAACTACATCGACAAGTGGCGGGCGCACGACAAGAAGGTCCGGAAGCTGCTGAAGACGACCGAGCTGTGGTTCGTGCTGGTGGCCAACCCCGACGGCTACCAGTACACGTTCGACCACGAGCGGTTGTGGCGCAAGAACCTCCGCGACAACAACGGCGACGGGCAGACCCAGATCGGCGACGGCGTCGACCCCAACCGCAACTTCCCCAACCACTGGGGGTACGACGAGGAGGGCTCGTCGTCCATCCAGTCCAGTGAGACCTACCGCGGCCCGGCGCCGCTGTCCGAGCCGGAGACCAAGGCCATGGTCGGCCTGCTCGACCGGATCGGGTTCGCCTTCCAGGTCAACTACCACTCCGCTGGTCAGTGGCTGCTCTACGCCGAGGGCTGGCAGACCGGCACGCCGACCGCGGACGACCCGATCTACTACGCCATGTCCGGCAACCTGGACGCCCCGGCGATCGCCGACTTCCACCCGGGCTTGAGCTCCGACGTCCTCTACGTCACCAACGGCGAGACCACCGACTACGCGCACGCGACCACGGGCGCGCTGGCCTGGACGCCGGAGCTGTCCGAGGGCTGCGAGGGGTGCGGGTTCGTCTTCCCTGACGACGACGCTCTGGTGCAGGCCGAGTTCGAGCGCAACCTGCCCTTCGCCGACTCGGTCGCGCGGTCGGCAGGCGACCCCGACGACCCGAAGACGGTCACCGGCATCAAGACCAAGCCCTTCTACCTCGACAGCGAGGACCCCTACAAGAGCGGCAACCCGGGGGTGCAGCTGAGCTTCACGAAGTCGTACGGCGACCCGCAGCCGGTCGCTGTGATCGCCAAGCGGAGCCTGGGCAAGGTGAAGGTCAAGTACCGCATCAACAACGGGCGCGTCCGCACGGCGTCCACCCGCGAGTGGAGCGGCGGGTCCACCTACGACCCTGCGTCGGTCTACTACCGCCAGGTCCGCGGTGTCGTCCGCGGCACGGACCCCGGCGACTCGGTCAAGGTCTGGTTCGAGGCGAAGCACAAGCGCAGCGAGTCGTTCACCTACGACGCGGTCTCCGACTCCGGCCGCGACGTGCTGGTGGTCGCCGCGGAGGACTACACCGGGGCCTCCCCGGTGCAGCCGACGGACGGCCCGCACCACGCCTCGGCGTACACCGACGCACTCGCCGCCAACGGCGAGCAGTCGGACCTCTACGACATCGACGCGTCCGGTCGGGTCGCGCCCGACGCGCTCGGCGTGCTCAGCCACTACGACGCCGTCGTCTGGGAGACCGGCGATGACCTCGTCACCCGGACCGCTGGTCGCGCCGGAGGCAACGCCGACCGGCTCGCGATCGACGAGCTGCTCGAGCTGCGTTCCTTCCTCAACGAGGGCGGCAAGGCGATGCTCGCGGGCGACTCGGCCGGCCAGCAGTACACGACCAACGTGGGCGCCCAGCTCTACGACCCCCAGGGCGTGATCACATGCAACCCGGCGCCGGCCGACACCGACCCGCGGCGCTGCCTGCCGACGTACGGCTCGTTCTTCGGCGGCGACACGACCAACGACGTGCTGCAGTACTACCTGGGCGGCTACCTGGCCGTGGCCAACGACGGGCACAGCGACGGGACGGCCTTCGACTCGGTCGGCGTGGACGATCCCTTCACGGGTCTGTCCTGGGGTCTCGACGACCCCGACCTCTCGGCCAACACGCTGCGGAGGTCGTCGTTCATCTCGACCAGCGGCATCCTGCCGGTCGACGAGTTCAAGCAGTTCGAGAGCTGGCCGGCGGCGCGCTACGACAAGCCCGGCGGCCCCTTCGAGCCGCACACCGGCGACAAGTACCTCTACTCGCAGATCGCCGACGCGTCGTACAAGCGGCTCACCCGGGAGATCGCCGTCCCGGCCGGTGGCGGCTCGATGACCTTCTGGACGTCGTACGACACCGAGGCCGCCTGGGACCACTTGTTCGTCGAGGCGCGCACCCCGGGCGGTGACAACTGGACGACGCTGCCGGACGCCAACGGCCACACCACGCAGGCCACCGGCGACAGCTGCAACGAGGAGAACTCCGGCGGCTGGCGCACCCTCCACCCGCAGATGGACCACTACCAGACGCAGAACGGTCCGTCGGCGTGCGACCCGACCGGCACCACCGGCGCCTGGAACGCGGCGAGCGGCAACTCGAGCGGCTGGCAGCAGTGGAGCGTCGACCTCTCGGCGTACGCCGGGCAGAGCGTCGAGGTGTCGATCGCGTACGCCAGCGACTGGGCCACCCAGGGCATCGGCGTCTTCCTCGACGACGTCGTCCTCCCTGACGGCACCAGCACGTCGTTCGAGACCGACCTCGGCGGCTGGCAGGTCACCGGGCCGCCCGAGGGCAGCGGCGCCAACGCCAACAACTTCATCCAGACGGACGCCTCCGGCTTCCCGGTCGGCAACACGATCGCCACCCCGCGCTCGCTGCTGGTCGGCTTCGGGTTCGAGGGCGTCTCCACCCCCGCCGAACGCAACGCGGTGATGGGTCGCGCCGTCGACTACCTGTTGGACTGACGTGCCCGGCCGCGCCGCACCGGTGGTTGAGGTGTGAGGGCCGCCAGGCCTCCGGGCCGCTGGTTGAGGTGTGAAGGCCGCCAGGCCTCCGGGCCGCTGGTTGAGGTGTGAAGGCCGCCAGGCCTGAGCCTCGAAACCCCCGCAGCTCACGCAGGGCGACGGGCCGCGGGAGTCTCGGCAAGTTCGACCTCCGGGGGAGGGTGGCCTACGCCATCTCATCGGCCGCGTCTCTGGCCTTGCTGCTGTGCGGCTGCGGCGACGACGAGGGCACCGAGATACCCGCCGACGCGGTGTCCGAGGTGAGCGGCATCGCGGGCGGCAGCGCTGACGACCCCCTCCTCCTCACGCCGGCCGACGTCGAACGCCTGGCGACCCTGGCGAACGTCGAGCCAGACGTCCTCAAGTCGGTTGGCTCGTCGCTCGCCGAGCAAGATGTCTGGCAGCAGTCGATGGACGGCGTACGCGCCATCTACGACGACGCTCCCGAAGGCGTGGAGCCCACCCTGGTGGACGTGGCGTGCCAAGCCATCGCCGGCTCGATCCACACCGACTACCAGCTGCACTACGCGATCTTCCAGCGCGTCAACGGATTCAACGAGCAGGAGATCAACGGCCTCACCGAGACGACCTTCGGGCTCCACCAGGTCCTGTACGACGCCAGCGGCAGCGACCTAGCCGAGGACCGAGCAGCCGCGGTGCTCACGTGCCACACGCTCGAGGGGACGCAGGGCTGACCCGGCTCGGGCCTGCCTACACCCAGGTCGCCTCCCTGAGGCGGCTTTGCCGCCGATCCGGTCGAACGACCGACGCCCACAGGCGGCTGTTAGACGATTCCGGTAGGACCGGTGTCCGGCCAGACTCGGTCTAGGCGTTCGGCGGAATGCTCTTCTTGCGGCTGCCCACCTGCTTTCTGGTGTGGCTCTCTTTCGGTTTGCGTGCCGTCGTTCGCCGTGTCGAGGTGTGGCTCCAGAGGGGTTTGCCCTGCTCGTAACAGCAATGCCCGCCTCGCGATCCCTACTGGTGCACGACTCAGGATGGTGTGGCATGGCGAAGGTCTTCATTGGGGTCGATCCCCACAAGCTGTCGGCGACGATCGAGGTCGTCGATGGGCGCGAGATAGTGCTGGCGACCGGCCGGTTCGCCACCGACAAGGCGGGGTACGCCGCGATGTGCAAGACCGTGGCGCCCTGGCCTGAGCGGGTGTGGGCGATCGAGGGCAGCAACGGCGCCGGCCGCCCGTTGGCGCAACGGCTGCTCGCTGACGGCGAGGACGTGGTCGATGTCCCGGCGAAGCTCTCGGCCCGTGCACGGTTGCTCGACACCGGCCACAACCGCAAGACCGACGCCTACGACGCGCACGCGGTCGCGGTCGTCGCGGTCCGCACCGCTGGTCTGCGGGTGCTGTGTCACGACGACGAGCTCGAGGCGTTGCGGATGCTGGCCGATCGCCGTGAGGAGCTCACCCGGGCACGGGTGCAGACGGTCAACCGGTTGCATCGACTGCTGTCGGAGCTGACACCTGGACGAGCGAAGAAGGACATCACCACCGGCCAGGCCAAGGCCGCCCTGGCTTCGCTGCGGCCCCGGGACCTGGCCGGTAAGACCCGCCGCCGGCTCGCCGCCGAGCAGCTCGCCGAGCTCGTGGTGATCGAGAAGAAGATCAAGACCCTCACCGCGGAGCTGAAGGCGATGGTCCTGGCGCGACAGTCGACGCTGATGGACCTGCCTGGGGTCGGGCCGGTCGTAGCGGCCCGGGTCCTGGCTGATGTCGGTGACGTTGCCCGGTTCGCTGATCGGAACCGGTTCGCGTCCTGGACCGGCACCGCACCCCTCGATGCCTCGTCGGGGGAGCAGGATCGCCACCGGCTATCCCGGGCCGGGAACCGGCGGATGAATCACATGATCCACATCGCCGCGATCAGCCAGCTCCGCCTCGACACCGACGGCCGGGTCTACTACCGCCGCAAGCGGGCCGAGGGCAAGAAGCCCCTCGAGGCCATCAGATGTCTCAAGCGCAGGATCTCCGACGCGATCTACCGCCAGCTCGTCCACGACGCCCAACAAGCCGCGTCCCACGACGTTGACACGGGTCCGGGAGGGCACTGCGGGGCGACTCAAGAATCCAGCGCGGCCGACTCGCACCCGCCTATCGGCACTTCGGATCAGCCACTTCCCGGACCCGCACTCACGACGCTACAACCCACTCGCCGACGCCGGAAGAGCACTAACCACCGAGCTCTCTCACCAACCCCTTGACGACAGAGGGGTGCCTGTTCGACGACGTGCTTGACCACGTAGGAGTCGATGGTGGGGCTCACGGCCGGCGTGATCCAGTCGGCTGGCGGCGACGCAGCCTGGCAGGCGGCGGAAGGACGCAGTAGATGTAGTCAGGTGTCAGTGCTCGGGACGGCGCGGAACGAGGCGCGGTCCTGAGCATGCGAGCCGAGAGGAGAGTTGCCGGTTCGTGCCCGTCACTCTTCGCCACGCGAGAAACTACGTGCGTGAAACGGACTACTCGGCACGAAGGCAAACTGGAATCCGCCGCGGAAACGCCGATGGCACTATGCACGGCGGTGGCCAGGTCGATTGGGGCCAAGGCAGACAAGAACAAGTTCCGCGCCCGAGTGCTCACGGTGTTCACTACCGCCGCTACGGCAGCTATCCCCGTGTTCATTGGCCTATCAGGCGACGACTTCGTGACAGGCAAGGCGGTCCCAAGTGTCTTGGCTGCCCTCTCCGCAACCGTCGTTGCGTTAGGTCAGATTGAGCGCCCACATGAACGCTGGAGCTTGTACCGGCGCTATCAGCGGTTGCTGGAGGCAGACGCGAAGCGGTATACGTTCGGAATCGAGCCGTTCGACAAGGACGACCGCGACCGCACGCTTGCCGCGCGGGTCGCTCAATATGAGTTGGATCTGCAAGCGGAGTGGGAGGGGCTCATCCCCAGCAGCGCCGAGCTCGCGGCCGCTTCGAAGACCGGACCTACGCCGTGAGTAGGACTGCGTTCGAGCACGCCTCATGCAACTTCGCCAGCCACTACGGCTCCGGCACTCTTCACATCTACAGTTTTGGAGACCACGAGGAGGACAACATCCTCTGCATTGAGGTCCCACTTCCGGAAGGAAAGGTGGATGTTGCGTCCCCGCTGGTGAGGGTCCAGAGCGCCTGCTACACAGCCGAGATATTTCGCGCCACGGACTGCGACTGCCACGAACAACTCGACGAGAGCCTCGCTCGCGTGCACCGTGACGGGGGGCTGGTTGTGTACATGATCTGTGATGGTCGAGGCGCTGGTCTCCTGACTAAGGTGAGAGGGCTCGCCCTCGGTGACACCCAGAATCTGGATACATGGGATGCCTACGAAGCACTCGGTGTCGAGCCGGACCCTCGCGACTACAGTCGGGTTGCGGTGGTCTTAAAGGACCGCGGCCTGAGATCTCTACGCCTGCTCACCAATAACCCGCGCAAGATCGCCGGGCTCGAAGAGGCTGGCTTCGATGTGGAGCACGTCTCGCTGAAGATCGATGCCACGACCACATCGCTTCCTTACCTGGTCACAAAGCAGCGCAAGTTCGGCCACCTGTACGACTACACGGCAGAAGAACGTCCAGCGGACGACTGAATCGGCGAGACGAGGCGCTCGGGATCCCAGCGCGGCCGGTGTAGGAGTCGCGGACCGACCAGGCCAGCACGGGGCGGTCGCCCAGGGGGAGCAGTTGGTGCAACGTCCGGGACGACCCTGAATCTATCGCTGGCCCGCACACGAGACGCGCTGACCGGTCCGGTCGCGGTATGACGCAAGCTCTTTCACGGACGGGCGGACGGACGGACGGACGTACACCTTCAATGTGTCGGGCAGCTTAGTGGGCAAGCTCCTGAGGTCGCGCACCTGCCGTCAGCGTTGGTTCGTCACTCTGGCGGCCGAGCGCATCAGTCACTCAACGCCCGGCCGGGCGCGTCGACCGCCAGCCAGCGGGACCTGAGCGCGCTTTCGAGACCCTTGACGCCGACCCGGCGCGACGAATCGACCAGATCGACTGATCTTCCGCTGAGTAGCCCTAGCATGTACCGGTGAGCAACGGGCTAGCCATGCGACTCCTCGTGCTCTCGGACCTCCACGCAAACACGACCGTTCCCGACGGGGGCGGTGCCGCCAGCCTCAGTTTCCATGGCTCCGCGCAGGGCGTCGATCGCATGTTCGGTGGCATCGCTCCCGCTCTAGCGGCTGCAGGAGTCGAAGATATTGACGCTGTTGTCGTTCCTGGCGACCTCACCGACAAGTGCGATCCCACGGCACTCGCCGGCGTCTGGGCGAGATTGTGCGGGCTTTCGGATGAACTGGGGGCAGAGCTGCTCGCAACAGCAGGCAACCACGACCTGCAGAGCCGAGCAGCGGACGGGTCGCAACCCAACTCTCACCTGATGGCTCTAGAGCCACACTTCCCAATTCGCGACAAGCTCTCCCACGCGAACTACTTTGCGTACCATTTCGTTCGGACCTCAGTCGGTGAACACACGGCGGTTGTGCTTAATTCGGCCGCCCTCGGCGGTTACAGTGGGCCGGAGGGTGATGAGTTTCGCCACGGCAGAGTGACGGCCGACGGGATGAAGCGACTGAGGACCGAGTTGAACGACGCCCCATCGAGCGGCGTCCGCCTGCTTGTGGTTCATCATCATCCGGTTCAGCTCCCCAATATTGACCTCAACGAGAAGAGCGCGATCCGCGACGCCGAGTTGCTATTGGAAGTCATGCAGGACGATGGTCCATGGCTCGTGATACACGGCCACAAGCATCGCCCGTTCATTCACTATGCGCCGGGCGGAGGCGGCTCAGCGGTCCTATTCTCAGCGGGAAGTTTCTCTGCGGGCCTCGATGGAGTGCTCGCGCAGAGTACGAAGAATCAGTTCTACGTCATCGACGTTCTAGATGACGAGGCGTCTGACGCAATGGGCTTGGGTGCAAGCGGGACTTTTCGTGCTTGGAGTTATTCGCCGATGGTAGGCCAGGCATGGGTTCCGTCCGGAGTAACGGATGGGCTGCCCGCGCGCGGAGGGTTCGGCTGGCGCACGGATCCGACCCACCTGGCGCGACGCCTTATTCAGTTTGCGCGTGACAGAAACACAGACACCTCGTGGGAGGAACTCACAGCGTTCGAGCCACGCCTCGTTCATCTGGCCCCAGCGGACTTCGATCGTGTCGTTCATCGTTTGCGTCGACCCGCAGAATTGCTGGACGTCCGGATCGACTCTGAGGGTGCGCTCGATCGCATCGGCCTGATGACCGAGGTGGCTGGACAGCATGTCTGATGCGACACCGCTCACCTCGCTGAATGCGATCAAACTATCGGCTCGCCAAGTTGCTGGCACCTTCGTCGCGCCGCCTGCCTTTGAGACCCTCTTGCATGCAGACAACGTGGTACTGACCGGTCCGCGCGGTAGCGGCAAGACAACACTCCTTAAAATGATGCAGTCAGAGGCTCTGGAGCGATGGGCGGGGCCCGACGCGGATGTGGCCCGAGATTCGGCGCGTGCAATTGGTGTATTCATCGGAGCGGACCGCACGTGGAACGAACAGCTCGCGATGCCCGGTGAAGAAATTTCGGAATCGATCCGAACGGCGCTAACTGCGGCTGCGTTCACAACCCACGTCTTCCGGTCCATCGGTGAAGCAATGGACTACCGACTACGCGGACCGCAAGACGGCGTCATCTCGCCGCATCGACGGGCCGTGCTGGCGCCCGAGGATGAAAGAATCCTTGCGAACCGTTTGTCGACGCTTGCTGCGACGCCGTTGCAGTTGAATTCGATCGCGTCATTTCGCGCCGCACTTTCCGACCGACTCGGCACTATTGGAGAACTTCGTACACGTGCTCGTCGCGGCGTCGAAGTCGAGCCTCCAGACTGGGTTGACCTCGACTGTCTTGTAATTGCGGACGCGATGGTAGAAGCATTTAACCTGACAGCTCTCGAACCTGATCAAAAGTGGGCGCTGCTATTTGACGAACTCGAATTGGCCCCCGTCGAGCTAGTCGAGAACCTGCTGGGTGCGTTACGCGGTGCGCAGCCGCGGCTGCTATTCAAACTGAGCCTCGCGCCAGCGAATGAACGATTTGCGGTACTGGAACACGAGCATGCCCCAGTGCCAGGCCAAGACTATGAGCATGTTCCCCTCACATACGCGCGCAAATTGCCGGCATTGAAATTTGCCAAAGCCCTCGTGTCCGAAACAATAAGTCGGGTTGGCGGGCTATCTGCACCCCCGGTTGAACGAATCCTGGGCCATGGAGCCCTGGATTCTCGTGATGATTTTGATGGGGACGAAGTCACACCGTCGAACGCGTATAGTGTCGGCTCCCCACTCTGGAAATCGATGGACCGACTTCGCAAGCATGACAAGACGTTCGAGAATTACCTTGCACAAAACGGAATCGATCTTGACCACCTAGACAACCTCGACCCGAAGAAGCGGGCCGCACGCCTGCGAAAGATCCGAAACATCGTCGTGGTGCGCGAGTTCTTCAGAGCCGACGATGGGCGGCGTAGATCCCGGAAGTCGTTCTCTCTCTACGCGGGCGCCGACAGCATCCTGAGTCTTCCCGACGGAAACCCTCGAATGATCATCGCGCTGGTGCGCCAACTGTTTCCCGTTATCGACGCGAGGACGGTAAACGGACGCGTTTCCGTGCCGATGCAAAGCGCTGCGACCGAGGCGACGCTGACACGCTTCCTTTCTCTGCTTGAGGCGCAACAGGCGGTGAAGGTTCACGGCAAGTCAGTAGCGCTAATGGACCTAGTGGACCGCATCGGGGATTCGCTCGCTGTGCGGCTCGTTGAGCAGCCGTTCTCCGACAACGTCGCGCTTACCTTCAGGGTTCCCAAGGATCTTCACCCAGAGATAAAGACACTCTTCATTCGAGGAATAAATGCGGGTGCCTTCATCAACATTCCACCCAAGAACGGTAATGCCCGGTTGTCGGGAGATGTCGTTGGAAGGCAATTTCGCCTTTCGCACATGCTGGCGACTAAGTACGGTCTTCCTATCCATCTGACGCCGGCCACCTCGCTCGCTGATCATATTCCGCAAACCTGGCTTCAGGCCCCAGGACGTGGCCAGATAGTCGCCGTCGGCGGCGAAGAAGCCCTCTTTGCGTTGGATGGTGAATCGTGAAGCGGACTACAAATTTGCAGGTCGCGAGTCTAGCTTCCGAGTCGGGTTCTGTACGTTATGATGCGCTGATTTCCATGCTCGGCTTTGAGTCAAGGGCGAGGCATATTGCCCGTATTCTGTCTTCACGGGTCGATCGTCATTGGGTGTTCGAATATTCGAGCAATCAGGTCTTGGGTTATGACGACAATGCAGAGTTCTATAACTCAATCGGCGCAGGGCCGGAGCCTGTGGGAGGATTTCACGAGGGCCTTCGTGAACATATCTCTGCCCTGCGCTCAACCATGCCCCTTGACGAGTCGACCGGAGAACGCGTGACCCCTCGGATCGCCGTCGACATCTCAAGCATGGATCGCGACCTCATCGCCAACGCCGTTCTTGCTTGCACCCAAGAGCAAGACGAACCACTCGTTGTTGACTTCCTCTACTCCTGCGCGCTATTCGATGCCGGTCTCGTCGGAAGTGAGGGCCCGGTCCTGGTGAATCGACCCGTCAATGGACTCGAAGGCTGGTCGTCGGACCCGGATGCAGGGATCGTCTGCGTGGTGGGCCTGGGCTTCGAGGGGAGGCTCGCGACAGCGGCGATTGAAACGATCGAGCCGCACGCCACTCTTGCCCTCATTCCACGCGGGGAAGACGACCGTTACGAAGATGTCGTCCGAACCGCCAATGCGACGCTTCTTGAATCGTTGGACGTTCCGCCGGGCGAGTACAACGTAAACAACGTGCTTCAGACAGTCATTGACTTGGATGCAAGCGTCAGCGGCTGGTCCCGCCGCGAGCGTGTGGTTCTGGTACCGCTAGGCCCGAAGCCGTTTGCGTTGGCGGCAATCTTGGTTGGTGCCGCGCACCCTAACAACGTCACCGTCTGGCGGCTCTCCGCCGATGATGGTCGCCAGCCAGAGGATCGAATTGCCTCGGGTACGGTCATCGGGCTGTCTGTTTCAGTTTCCCCGGCATCATCATGACCACCGCAACGGCGTCGATCCGGTACATGGGAACAAAGGAGTTCCTGGTACCTGAGATCAAGCAGTGTGTAGACGATTTGCCTCGCCATGCCACGCGCGTTGTAGACCTCTTCGCGGGTAGCGGAGCGGTAGCGAGCTCGATGGCGTCGGAGCGTGCTGTCACCTGCAGCGACGCACTGGGGTTCGTAGCGGGTCTTCTGCGGGCACGATTCTTGAACCCCCAGACCTCGGGCAGAGATATTGAGCTCACGCAAATTATGGCTACCGCCCAGGACCGTGCCGAGCTTCGGCGCCGCTCCTCGGCCGCAAGCATCCGGACCGAAGTCAAGGCTCTCGACGCTGGGCGCGCTCTGACCAGCACCCTGATCTTGGGGGCAAAGCATCCCGGGAATAGCAGCGGCAAGAAGGCCGCCGCGACTGCGGCTCGCCGAGACGCGCGCTACCGACTAGTCGAGATCTATTTCGCACGAGGCTATTTTTCAACCGCGCAGGCGATTGAGCTTGATGCCCTCAGATACGCAATCGACCTCCACCTTCCAGCTGACCCGGAATTCGGTACGCAAGGATGGGTGAAGTCGACGGGCCGCGACTATCTACTTGCCATCTGGATCCTGACCGCGGCTCGGTTAACGAACAGTCCAGGACATTCTGCGCAATTTCTTCGCGCTTCGACGGAGGCAGGTTTTAAGCGTGTCTCTCAAAATTGGCGGCGATCGGTCTTCGCGACCTTCGCGTCGATTGAGAACGCGTTTTCCCCCGTGGGTGACCTCACATGGAGAACGAAGAACTCGGTGCTACATTCGGATGCGTTGTCTCTCGATCCAGAGACTGTTGCCCAGTGGAACGAGCGGACGCTTATTTATGCGGACCCGCCCTACACCAAGGACCACTACAGCAGGTTCTATCACCTTTACGAAACCCTCTGGCTCTACGACTACCCAGAAATCGCCGGCGCGGGGCGAGTGCGCGCAGATCGGCACCTGAGCAGGTTCTGCTATCGCACGAAAGTCCGAGGAGCCTTCGACGAACTGTGTCGCACCGTCTTAGATAGCGGGGCGTCACTTTTGCTCAGTTACCCTTCCTCGGGACTACTACCGGAGGACGAGCTGATTTCGACGCTCCGCGCGCGCGGTCGTGTGGCAATCCATGCATCGGTCGATCGGACACACTCAAGTCTCGGGGCATCCGGAGGCGTTGCCGGGAAACTTGCGACCGAGCGGCTGTATCTCGTCACGCCGTAGTCGATTCAATATCTAGGTGTGGGTCCCGCTAAGGACATCGAGCACGCGCGCGGACGGCGGAACGGCGGGCTCGGCGTCGTGGGACAATTTTGCTTTGGACTCTCGAGCCCCGAGCAACGCCTGCTGGCTCTTCAGCGTTCCGGCTCTTACTCAAGTGCTGTGCCGTGGCTCGCCGGTCGCGTAGGCGCTGTGGATCGGGCCTGTCATAGTGGGCGGAGTGATGCTGTTCCGTTGATCAGCTGAGATAGCCGCGCAGGCTTGCCATCGTCTCATCGAGCAACGTCGCGAGGTCGCTGTCTGGGACCGCCAGCCAGCCCTCGTACGCCGAGATGGCGAGCGCCAGGGAGACGCTGCCGACGGTTCGGGGCAGGGTGTCGGTGGGCAGCAGACCGCATCGCGAGGCGACGTACTCGGCGATGACGGCGCGCCACTCGGCGTACCGCAGCACGGAGTGGGCCTGCAGGGCGGGGGTCTCGAGGATGAGGCGCATCCGGTCGCGGTGCGGCGGGTAGGCGTCGGCGGGGTACTCGTTGAACGCGAGGACCGCGCGCTGGACTGCTTCGGCGAGCGGGACGTCGTCGGGGGTCTCGGCGAGGATCGCCCGGAAGCCGTCGAGGGTGCTGGCGAACTGACCCCAGGGGATGTCGTTCTTGGACTCGAAGTAGCGGAAGAGCGTGCGTCGGCCGACGCCGACCTCGGCGGCGATGTCGGCCATCGTCACCGACTCGAAGCCGCGCTCGGCGAAGAGCCGGAAGGCGGCCGCCTCGATCTGCGCGTGGCTGGTCGCCACCGGACGGCCGCGACTGCTCATGAAGAAACCCTATCTTTTTGGCGTCGAGTGCCATTACTGTGTCGGGCACCACATCCCACCGAGGAGGCTCCCATGAACCCCGAGCAGAACGAGACCGTTGAGCAGGACATCACCGCCACGTTGACCAGCGAGGACCTGATCGAAGAGGTGTCGATCGACGGCATGTGCGGCGTCTACTGAGTCTGCTGACCAGACCGTGATCCTCGATGAGCCGTGGCGGCTGACGCCGTCGGTGGCGTTGCGCCCGGAGCCCTTCGGTGCGCTCGCCTACCACTTCGGCAACCGCAAGCTGACCTTCCTCAAGCGCCCCGAGCTGGTGCGCGTGGTCGAGCAGCTGGCCGACCATCCCGACATCCGCTCGACCCTGGTCGCCGTCGGCGTGCCGGCGTCGCAGCACGCGGCGTACGCCGGCGCGCTCGAGGGTCTCGCCGACGCCGACATGATCCGTCCGCGCACCGACGCACTGCCCGATTCTGTGGAGGAGAGAGCATGAAGCTCGTCGAGCACTTCGAGCTCGGACTCGATGCCCCGATCTGCCTGACCTGGGAGCTCACCTACGCCTGCAACCTCGAGTGCGCGCACTGCCTCTCGTCGTCCGGGCGGCGCGACCCACGCGAGTTGACGACCGCGCAGGCCGAGGCGGTCATCGACGAGCTGCAGCGGATGCAGGTCTTCTACGTCAACATCGGCGGCGGTGAGCCGACGATCCGGCCGGACTTCTGGCACCTGCTGGAGTACGCCGTCAACCACCAGGTCGGCGTGAAGTTCTCCACCAACGGCGTCCGGCTCGACCCCGAGCGGGCGGCGTTCCTGGCGTCCCCGGCGTGCGGTGGGTACGTCGACGTACAGATCTCCCTGGACGGTGCGACCGCCGAGGTCAACGACTACGTGCGCGGCCCCGGCTCCTACGACACCGCGATCACGGCGCTGAAGAACCTGCGCGACGCGGGCTTCACCGACGCCAAGATCAGCGTCGTCTGCACCCGGCAGAACATCGGGCAGCTCGACGAGTTCAAGGCCCTCGCCGACGAGTACGGCGCCACGCTGCGGCTCACCCGGCTGCGTCCGTCGGGTCGCGGCGCCGACGTCTGGGACGAGCTGCACCCGCTGCCCGAGCAGCAGAAGGTGCTCTACGACTGGCTGATGGCGTCCGGCGACAACGTGCTGACGGGCGACTCCTTCTTCCACCTCGCGGCGTTCGGTGAGAGCCTGCCCGGCCTCAACCTCTGCGGCGCGGGCCGTGTGGTCTGCCTGATCGACCCGATCGGCGACGTCTACGCGTGCCCCTTCGCGATCCACGACAACTTCCTGGCCGGCAACCTGCTGCGCGACGGCGGGTTCAAGGAGGTCTGGCAGACCTCGGAGCTCTTCCAGGACCTGCGCTCGCCGCAGACCGGTGGAGCCTGTGCGAAGTGCGACTTCTACGACTCGTGCCGCGGTGGCTGCATGGCCGCGAAGTTCTTCACCGGCCTGCCGCTCGACGGTCCGGACCCCGAGTGCGTGCAGGGGTACGGCGAGACCGCCCTCGCCTCGGCCGACCGGATGATCCCGGCCGCCAGCCAGGACCACTCCAAGGCCAACCCGACCCGCAACCAGCCGGTGATGCTCAAGCTGATGACCCGCCCCCCGGTCAGCGACTGCGCCGAGAGCCCGCTCGCCGGGTTCGTGCCGTCCGGTGGTTGAGGTGCGAGCGAAGCGAGCCTCGAAACCACCACGTAGGACGGCAGCATGAAGATCGAGAACCCCTGGAAGCAGAACCCCTGGTTCGAGTCCGTCGCCGTCGCCCAGCGGCGCGCGCAGAAGCGGCTGCCGCAGCCGGTGTACGGCGCCCTGGTCGCCGGTTCGGAGCGTGGGCAGACGATCCACGACAACCAGGCGGCGTTCGGCGAGCTCGGCATGCTGCCGCACGTCGCCGGGCACCACGCCGACCGGTCGATGACGCGCACCGTCCTCGGTCACGAGGTGTCGCTGCCGGTGCTGATCAGCCCGACCGGCGTACAGGCCGTGCATCCCGACGGCGAGGTCGCCGTCGCCCGGGCCGCCAACGCGCGCGGGACGATCATGGGCCTGTCGAACTTCGCGTCCAAGTCGGTCGAGGAGGTCGTCGAGGCCTGCCCCAACACGTTCTTCCAGATGTACTGGACCGGCGACCGCGACGTGATGGTGCAGCGCATGGAGCGCGCCCACAAGGCCGGCGCCGTGGGCCTGATCGCCACCCTGGACTGGTCGTTCTCGATGGGCCGCGACTGGGGCAGCCCCGAGATCCCGGAGAAGGTCGACCTCAAGACGATGGTGCGGATGGCGCCGAAGGTCGTCACCAAGCCGCGCTGGCTCTACGAGTTCGGCAAGACCGGGCAGATCCCCGACCTGACCGCGCCCAACCTCGCGCCCCCGGGAGGCGAGGCGCCGACGTTCTTCGGTGCCTACTACGAGTGGATGACCACCCCGCCGCCGTCGTGGGAGGACGTCGCGTGGATGCGCGACCGGTGGACCGAGCTCAGCGGCACGCCGTTCGTCCTCAAGGGCGTCGGCCGCGTCGACGACGCGCGCCGGGCGGTCGATGCAGGCGTCTCGGCCATCTCGGTCTCCAACCACGGCGGCAACAACCTCGACGGGACCCCCGCCGCGATCCGCCTGCTCAACCCGATCGCCAACGCGGTGGGCGGCGAGATCGAGGTGCTGATGGACGGCGGCGTACGACGTGGCTCGGACGTCGTGAAGGCGCTTGCGCTCGGAGCCCGTGCGGTGCTCATCGGCCGCGCGTACCTCTGGGGTCTCGCGGCCAACGGCCAGGCGGGTGTGGAGAACGTCTTCGACGTCCTGCGCGGCGGCATCGACTCGGCGCTGCTCGGTCTCGGGGTCGCGTCGATCGACGAACTGACGCCCGAGCACCTGCTGATCCCCGAGGGCTTCCACCGGTCATGAGCCGGTGGTGCCGCGGGGCAGCGGTGAGCAGGCAACCTTTCTCGGCCGATCGCGAGCCGATTTCGGTTGCTGGCTCACCGACGCCCGGGAGCATCCGATGACCCGCCTGGCGGACGCCACCTCACCCGAGGCAGCCGGCGCCGGCCTGGTGCTGGTGCCGGTCGGGTCGATCGAGCAGCACGGTCCGCACCTGCCGCTCGACACCGACACGACGATCGCGATCGCGGTGGCCGAGGTGGTCGCACAGGAGCTGCCGGGCACGTGGGTCGCGCCGGCGGTCTCCTACGGGTCGAGCGGTGAGCACCAGTCCTTCCCAGGCACGTCCTCGATCGGCACGGACGCCCTCACTCACCTGGCCGTCGAGCTGGTCCGGTCGCTGCGCACCTGGGCGGACCGGGTCGTCTTCGTCAACGCCCACGGCGGCAACCTCGCCGCCCTGAAGGCCTCCCCCGAGCTCGAGTGGGTGCCCTGCATGACCGAAGAGGTGGACCTGCACGCCGGCTTCACCGAGACTTCGTTGATGCTGCACCTGCGCCCGGACTCGGTCCGCCTCGACCTGGCCGAGGCCGGGAACACCCAACCGTTGAGGGAGATCCTCCCGGCGATGATGGCCGGCGGCATCGCCGCCGTGTCGCCCAACGGCGTGCTCGGCGACCCGGCCGGCGCGTCCGCGGCCGAGGGCGAGCGAGTCCTGAAGGCGATGGTCGCCGACATCCTCGGACGGCTTGAATGAGGGTCGCGCTGGTCACCGGCGCGGCCGGGGGCATCGGATCCGCGACGGTGTCGAGGCTGAGCGAGCAGGGGTACGCCGTGGTCGGCGTGGACCTCGAGGAGGCCGCCGAGTCCGACACCGTGGCGCATGTCGTGGGTGACGTGCGGGATCGCTACGTGCTCAAGGGTGCGGTCGACTTCGCCCTCGCTCGCTGGGGCCGGCTGGATGCGGTCGTGGCCGCCGCTGCGGTCATCGCCGGCGGGCACCCGCTGTGGGAGACCTCTGACGAGGAGCTCCAGACGCTCTGGGACGTGGACGTCCGCGGGGTCTGGAACACCGCCGCGGTCGCCGTACCCGCCATGCTGGCCGGCCCGGACCCGCGCGGCTGCCGGTTCGTCGCCGTCGCCTCGGCGGCCGGCACCTACGGGCTCTTCAACCTCGCCGGCTACACCACCGTCAAGCACGCCGTCGTCGGTCTGGTGAAGGGCCTCGCGGCCGACCTGGTCGCCACCGGGGTCACGGCCGTCGCCGTCTCGCCCGGCTCCACGAACACCCCGATGCTCGACGCCACCGCCGACCTCTACGGCATCTCGGACCCGGTCATCTTCAGCAACAACCAACTGCTGCGCCGGGTGCTCGACCCGGAGGAGATCGCGGCCACGATCGCCTTCTGCTGCTCGGTCGACGGCGCGGTGCTCAACGGCAGCGTCGTGCACGCCGACGGCGGCTTCCGGCCGTGAGCCAGCCGACTTCGGAGGGCCTCCCGTACGGCTTCCGGGTCCGGATCGGCGCCGACGTCCGGGTCCACGACGGCGGGCGGACCCTGGTGGGCGGCTCCCCGCTGCGGGTGCTGCGGCTCAAGGAGCCCGCGCCCGCGCTGGCACGCGGCCAGATCCTCGAGGTCGCCGGACCCGCGTCGGCCACCGTCGCCGAGCGGCTGCTCGCCGCCAACCTGGCGGAGCCGGTCCTGGGACCGACGGCCGACACGGGTGAGGTCACCGTCGTGGTGCCGATCCGGGACCGCGCCGACCGCCTCGACCGGCTGCTGGGTGCACTCGTCGGTCTCCCGGTCATCGTGGTCGACGACGCGTCGCGTGACCCGGCGGCGGTCGCGGCGGTCGCGTGGCGGCACGGCGCGCGGCTGATCGAGCTGCCCGACAACGTGGGCCCCGCAGGCGCCCGCAACGCGGGGATCGCCGAGGTGCGCACGCCGTACGTCGCGTTCGTCGACTCCGACGTGGTTGTGGAGGCGGCGGCGCTGCGCGGTCTCGCCGGCCACTTCGCCGACCCGCGGGTCGCGGCGGTCGGGCCTCGAGTGCAGGGAGTCGCGCGGAGCGCCGACCCGCGCCGGTTCGAGCGCTGGGACGTCGACGGGCTGTCGCTCGACCTCGGCGAGGTCCCCGCGCTGGTGCGCCCGTGGTCCAAGGTCGGCTGGCTGCCCAGCGCCTGCCTGCTCGTCCGGATGGCCGACCTAGAGGCGGGTGCGTTCGACGAGGGCCGTCGCGTGGGCGAGGACGTCGACCTGGTGTGGCGACTGATCCAGGCGGGCCGGCATGTCCGCTACGACCCGGCGTACGTCGCAAGCCACGACAGCCGCGTCACCTGGTCGACCTGGCTGGGTCGCAAGGCGTTCTACGGCACCGGTGGCGCCTGGCTGGCGCAGCGGCACGGCGACTGGATGGCGCCCGCGGTGCTGTCTCCGGTGCCGGCCGTCGGCGCTGTCGCCCTGCTGGCCCAGCGGCGCTGGTCGGTGCCGGTCGCCCTCGGCTGCGTGGGCCTGGTCAGACACCGCCTCGGCCGCACCCTTCCGGACACTCCCGACCGCGGCCGGCTGGCCACCGAGCTCACCGCCGAGGTGGCGGTCTCGACGCTGCGGCAGGGCTCGCACCTGCTGCTGCGGCACTGGTGGCCCGGGGCGGCGGCAGCCGCGGTGGTCTCGCGCCGGGCGCGCCAGGCGGTCGCCGCTGCGATGGTCTGGGACCTGCTCGACCACCGAGAGGTTCCGCTGGCCCGGGCCCCGGAGGCGTTCGTCGCGCGACGCCTCGACGACCTGGCGTACGGCGCGGGCCTGTGGTGGGGCGCCGCGCGGGCTCGCTCGGCGCGGGTGCTGGTGCCCCGGATCACGGGGTTGCGTCGCTCGCGAGCGCCGCGGCAGGCGGCCTGACGGGAGACTCGACCCGCTCGACCACGATCCGCTGCACGACGTAGGCGATGGCCTCGGCGACGCCCTCCGGGGTCTCGCCCTCCATGCCCTCGAGGTTCTCGAGGATCCACGCGCTGAGGTCGTCGCTCAGCCGGTCCACGGTGCCCTTGCCGAGAGCGGTCAGGGTGAGGTCGTCGAAGTTGCCCTCGACGTACCCGTCCGCGACCACCCGGCGGAAGAGCGGCTCGAGGACCGCAGCAGGCAGGTGTCGCGACCACGCGATCTGGGCGACGTCGGCCCGGTGGCCGGACGCGGTGAGCCCGTAGACCTGCACGATCGCCCAGATCCCCGCCGCGTCGAGGTCGGACTCGTCGGACTCCAGCAGGTCGAGGACTCGGTCGCGGCGCCGGCCGTAGAGCAGGTTCGCGATCCGGCGCGACAGGATCTCCTGGTTGGGCAGCGACTCCGGGGCGCCGAAGCCCGGCCCGAGGTCGTTGGCCTCCGGCGCCAGGCTGTCGGCGAGCTTGACCTGCGGCAGGAAGAGCGCGAGCACGAAGGCGACCAGCGCCACCGGGACGGCCCAGAGGAAGACCTGGGTGAGCGAGTCGGAGTAGGCGTTGACGATCGGGGCGATCACGCTGTCTTCGAGCTGGTGCAGGGCGCTCGGGATGGCGAGGTCCTGAGGGGTGACCCCCGGGCTCTCGGCGATGGCGGCGGGCAGTCGGTCGCTCAGGAAGTTGGCATACAACGTGCCGAAGATCGCGGCACCGAAGGCGCTGCCCATCGTGCGGAAGAAGGTCACCCCGGACGTCGCGACGCCCAGGTCGGTGTAGGGGACCGACGCCTGCACGATGATCGTCAGCACCTGCATGCTCAGCCCGATGCCCATGCCGAGCACGAAGAGGTAGAGCGACGAGAGGCCGACCGAGGTCGACGGGTCCATCGTCGAGAGCAGGAAGAGGCCGAGCGCCATCACCAGGCCCCCGACGACGGGGAAGACCTTGTAGCGGCCGGTCTTGCTGACGATGTTGCCGCTGGTGATCGCGGTGACCAGAAGTCCGAGGACCAGGGGCAGCATCCGGAACCCGGACTGGGTCGCGGTCACGCCCTCGACGTACTGGAAGAACGTCGGGAGGAACGTCATGGCGCCGAGCATCGTGAACCCGACCACGAAGGCGAGCGCGCAGCAGTCCGAGAAGACCTTCGACTTGAAGAGCCGCAGCGGCAGGATCGGCTCGGCCGCGCGGCTCTCGATCAGGACGAACACGCCGAGTACGGCGACGCCGCCGACGAGCAGGCCGATGATCTGCCAGGAGCCCCAGGGGTACGTCGTACCCCCGAGGCTGGCTGCCAGGACCAGCATCGAGGCGCCGAGCGCGACTGCGGCCATGCCGGCGTAGTCGATGCGTGGCTTGGCGCCGCCGGGGACCTTGGGGATCGTGAAGCGGGCCGCGACGATGACGATCAGAGCGAGCGGCACGTTGACGTAGAAGCACCAGCGCCAGCTGGCGTTGTCGGTCAGGAGGCCGCCGAGCAGCGGGCCGATCACGGTCGCGACGCCGAAGACGGCGCCGAGGGCGCCCTGGAACTTGCCGCGGTCGCGCAGCGGGATGATGTCGGCGATCAGCGCCGTGGCCGTGACGGTGAGGCCACCGGCGCCGATGCCCTGCAGGGCGCGCGATCCGATCAGCCAGGCCATGCTCTCGGACAGTCCGCACAGCGCCGAGCCGATGATGAAGATGGTGACGCTGAGCTGGAAGACCAGCTTGCGGCCGAACTGGTCGCCGAGCTTGCCGACCACCACGGTCACGGCTGTCTGTGCGAGCAGGTACGACGTCACCACCCACGAAACGTGCTCGCCGCCGCCGAGGTCGCCCACGATCGTCGGCAGCGCCGTCGAGACGATCGTGCCGTCGAGGGCCGCCAGCAGCATGCCGAGACCGATCGTCGCGAACGCCACGATGCGAGCTCGGCCCTCGAGGAAGGTCGGCGCCGGTGGCGCAGGGGGAACGGGAGACGTGGCGATGGCGGTCATCGAGCCTCCCGGCGTGGTGTCCACGATGTGAGGTCCACCACCCTGCCTTACCGCGTCATCCGGACGCCAGGCTGACAGAGTGTCGCCATGAGCAACCTCCCCGAATCTCTCGCTGGCAAGACGGTCTCGGTCCTGGGTGGCACCGGTCCTCAGGGTCGCGGTCTGGCCCGGCGGTTCGCCGCCGCCGGACTGCCCGTCGTGATCGGGAGCCGCAGCGCCGAGCGCGCGTCGGAGGCCGCGGCGACGCTGGCCGAAGCTGTCGGTGGCGACGTGACCGGCGCCGACAACGCGGGTGCCGCGGCCGCGGGTGACATCGTCGTCGTGGCGGTGCCGTGGGACGGGCACGGCGAGCTGCTGACCGAGCTGGCTCCCGCCCTCGCGGGCAAGGTCGTCGTCGACTGCGTGAACCCGCTCGGCTTCGACAAGCAGGGCGCCTACGCACTGCCGGTCGAGGAGGGCTCGGCCGCCCAGCAGGCGCAGGGGATCCTCGCCGAGTCGACCGTGGTCGGTGCCTTCCACAACGTCAGCGCCGTGAAGCTCGAGGACCCCGAGGTCACCTCCGTCGACACCGACGTCCTCGTCCTCGGCGACGTGCGCGAGGCCACCGACCTGGTCCAGGACCTCGCCGGCACCATCCCCGGCGTCCGTGGTGTGTACGGCGGCCGCCTCCGCAACGCCCACCAGGTCGAGGCTCTCACCGCCAACCTGATCAGCGTCAACCGTCGCTACAAGGCTCACGCGGGGATCCGGGTCACCGACATCTGAGTCGTCGTGCGGGGACCGGGAAGGCGCCACGGCGTTCGCCGAGAAGCGGCCGCCGCGCCACCGGGGCCGCTGAAGACGGGACATCTTCCCGTCGCTGAGGACGCATGCGGGAAGATCTGTGGGTGACATCACCCTGAGTGACAACACTTTGGGTCGGAATGGGTCCGAAAGGTCGGTAGGATTGCCGGGCCGGCAGGCGTGTACGCCGCCGGCCAGCCATCCCTAGTCAGTTTCGACGACGGTCGTCGTGCGCCCAGCAATGTGCGGGCACACGGCGGCCGTCGTCTGTGTCCAGCAGAAGTCTCAGTAGAAAGACCCGGCCCGTGCACCTCTCGCTCGCGACCGTCGTCGGCCTGGCCGGCACGCTCCTCGCGTTCGCCTACACCGTCCCCCAGATGCGCAAGCTCACGCACACCGGCAGTGCCGCCGGCGTCAGCGTCGCCGCGCTGGCCAACTCGACGGTGAGCGGCATCGCCTGGACGATCTTCGGCGTCGTCGAGCACGAGGTCTGGGTCGTCCTCCCGGCGTTCCTGGCGCTGCCGGGTACGGCGGGCGCGATGGTCCTCGCCTGGCGGCGTGGCGGCAGCCGCGATCGGATGTGGCTGCCGGCCGTCTGGGCGCTGACGATCGCGGTGTTGACCGCCCTGGTGCCGGTGCTCGGCTCGCGGCCGATCATCGTCGCGCTCGGCTGCTCGATCACGCTGATGGTCGGCCCGGCGGCGGTCACTGCCTGGCGCTCGCACGACGTGTCGGCGATCGCCGCGTCCGCCTGGGCGATGCTGCTCGTGGACGCCGCCCTGGCGGGGGCGTACGGCCTGCTCGCCGACATCGACGCCAACCTGATCTACGCGCTCGTCGCGTCCAGTGGTGCGGCCCTGATCCTGACCCGGCTCGCCGTACCGCCACACGTGCACGCCCGCCTGGTGCGGCTGCCTGACGGGATCGACCCGGACGTCGCCCGAGACGACCTGAGCCTGGCTGCTTGACGCACTCTGGCAGGCTTCGGGCATGGGTTTCCCCGGCGGCCGCCACGCGAAGCGCATCCTGCTGGAGGTCGTCGGATGGTCCCTGATCGTGGCGGGGATCGCCGCGCTCGTCCTGCCGGGCCCCGGACTGCTGATGCTCTTCGCCGGCCTGGTCGTGCTCTCCCAGCAGTACGAGTGGGCCGAGCGCCGGCTCGAGCCCGTCGAGCGGATGGCCAAGCGAGCCGCGTCCGAAGGCGTCGAGACCTGGCTGCGGGTCGCGATGTCGACACTCGGGGGGCTGGCGATCCTGGCGTTCGGCGTGCTCTGGATCGTCGATCCGGATGCTCCGAGCTGGTGGCCGGTCCGCGAGTCGTGGTGGCTCATCGGCGGCCCGGCGACCGGGGTGACGCTGGTGCTCTCCGGCTTCATCGCCCTGGGACTGCTGGCCTACTCCTACTGGAAGTACCGCGTGAAGGGCGACCCGGTGCCGTGACGACCAGGATCAGCCCGATGACCACCAGGCGGCCGACCAGCGACAGCACGCTGCCCTCAGGACCGTAGGCGCCGACGCCGCGGATGCCGGCGCCCAGGGGCTCACCGGCCCGTTTCGCGCGGACGGCGGCCGCGGTCGACGTACCCAGTACGACGACCACGACCGCCGCGAGGATCAGATCCACGCGCGCAGGCTGGGGCCTACGCGGTGCGGGCGAGCCCTCCTTGCGGCAGGAGCGAGCCGGGGCAGAGTCCGGGGATCGGCAGCAGGCCGCAGATGAGCGTCGGGCTGGGGGCGCTGCCACCGCTCGCCGCGTCGCAGATGGCCTGCGGGAGGCCGGCGTCGCAGAGCGGCTGGATGGGCGAGGCTCCGCCCGGCGGGACCGGTGCGCTGGCCGCGTCGCAGATGGCCTGCGGGAGGCCGGCGTCGCACAGGGCCTGGATCGGCGATGCTCCGCCAGTGCCGCCCGGCAGGGG
The DNA here is from genome assembly GCF_039543845.1 of Nocardioides endophyticus. NCBI lineage: Bacteria > Bacillati > Actinomycetota > Actinomycetes > Propionibacteriales > Nocardioidaceae > Nocardioides > Nocardioides endophyticus. The sequence goes on from NZ_BAABKN010000004.1 coordinate 25,910, forward strand.
CAGCTGGCTCAAGGCGTCACAGATGGGCTGCGGCAGGCCGGCGTCGCAGGCGGGCTGCAGCGGGCCCGGGTTGACCGGGCCGGGCCCAGGGCCGGGGCCGCCCGCGTTGCGGCACTTCTTCAGCGCCCGCTTGGCCTTGGCGACCTGACGGTGCGCCTTCTTCTTCGCCTTCTTGGCCTTCTTGAGCTTCTTGTCCGCCGCGTGCCGCTGCTTGCTGGAGTCGGCGCGCTTCTTGGCCTTCGCCACCTTCTTCACGCGCTTGTCGGCCTTCTTGGCCTTCTTCTTGGCCTTGACGACCTTCTGCTTCTGTTTGGCGCACGGCTCGCCGGCCTTGGCCGTGCTGCTCCCGGACCGGGCGGAGCTGTCGCTCGCGGCGGTCGCGGACGTGGTGCCGACGAACGACATCGCGGCCACGACGCACAGCGCGAGCAGCGCCTTCATCAGGTGCCTGAACATGGGTTCTCCCGTCGTTGTTGCCAGCCCGTGGAGGTGGGCCCGCGTCTCGTACCCACGAGCAACGAGAGGAGAACCGGAAGGTTGTGACCGGCGACACCCTGTCTAGACCAGTTGGTCGTCCGTCAGTTGACCGGGGACTCCCCGAGGGTGACCTGCGCGCTGTGGGTCGAGCCCGAAGCGTCGGCCCAGCGAAGCGTGACCGAGTCGCCGGGTGCGTAGCTCGCGAGCGCCGACCTCAGCACGTCGTACGACGTGATCGTGGTGCCGTCGATGCCGGTGATGGTCGCGCCGGCCTCGATGCCGGCCTGGGCGGCGGCGCCACCGCTCTGGACCTGACCCACCACGACGCCGGAGGCGGAGTCGGACTGGGTGCTCGCGATGCCGAGGTACGCCGAGGGGCCGACCTGCACGCCGTCGCCGCTCCTGCCGTCCTCGATCTGCTGGGCGATGTCGAGCGCGTCCTCGATCGGGACGGCGTAGCTCTGGGTCTGGCCGCCGCTGGAGGCGGCCGTGGTGATGCCGACGACCTCGCCCTCGTCGTCGAGGAGCGCGCCACCGGAGTAGCCGCCGACGACGTTGGCGTTGGTCTCGATCAGCCCGGTGAGGTGCTCGCCCTCGACGGTGCCCTCCGACTGGGTGTCGATCGACTGGTCGAGGTCGACGACCGTGCCGGTGGAGGCCGAGAGGAAGCCCTGGCCCTGGGCGTTGCCGACCGCGGTGACATCGTCGGAGACGGCCGGGTCGCCGTCGTCGTCGAGGTCGACCGTCGCCAGGCCGCTCGCGCCGCCGAGCTGGAGCAGCGCGACGTCGGCGGCCTGGTCGTGACCGACCACCTCGGCGTCGTACGTGTCGCCGCTCGTGGCGATCGTGACCTTGACCGAGGTCGAGCCCTCGACGACGTGGTAGTTGGTGAGCACCAGGCCGGAGGAGTCGAGGACGAGGCCGCTGCCTGCCGCCTCACCGGCGGTGGTCTCCGTGTTGATCAGCACGACACCCTGGGACTGGTCTGCGGTGGCGTCCGCCTGGTTGCCCTCCTGGCTGCTGGTGCTGCCACCGAGCTGGTCGTCCGGGGCGCCGTTGCCCCAGGTCCCGCCGCTGTCGCCCGTGTCGGGCCGCTGAGGAGCGGCGGCGGCCGGACCGTCGGCGACCGCGCTCTGCCCACCGCCGCTGGCGAGCGCCCAGCTGACGGGGACGGCGACCGAAGCCGCGATGACGCCGCCGGCGACGGCGCCGGCGAGTGAGGAGCGCCAGCTCCAGCCGCCGCGGTGAGCGGCGACGGGGGCGGGGTGGGCGGCGGCCTGCTGGAACGGCGCGGCGTACGGGTCCTGGTAGGGGTTGCCGTAGGGGTCGTACGCCGGGGGCGCGGTCTCGGGCTGAGGGATGCGCCCGATCGGAGTGGTGTCGTCGCGCGACGGGTCGTGGTCGGTCATGGTCCCAAGTTCAACCGACGATCCTGCTGTTACCCCCAGGGATTCCTGTACGAAGCCTGTGAGTCAGGAGGTCTTCCGTCAGAAGCCGATGGGAAGGCCGGCGTAGTTCTCGGCCAGCCCGGTGGCGCCGGCCTCGCTCGACGTGACCCAGCGCAGCTGCGAGAGCTGCAGCTGCTCGTCGAACGGGTCGCCGCTGGCGTGCAGCATCGTCGTCATCCACCAGGAGAAGTGGGTGCACCGCCAGACCCGGCGCAGGGCGGCGTCTGAGTAGCCGTCGGCGAGGGCAGGGTCGCCCTTGAGCATCGCCACGAGTGCCGGCGCCAGGAGGGCGACGTCGGCGACCGCGAGGTTGAGCCCCTTCGCGCCGGTCGGGGGCACGATGTGCGCGGCGTCGCCGGCCAGGAAGAGTCGGCCATGGCGCATCGGCTGCTGCACGAAGGAGCGCATCGGCAGCACGCTCTTGTCGGTCACCGGACCGGGGGTGAGCTGCCAGCCGTCCTGCCCGTGGCCGAGCCGGGTGGCGAGGGCGTCCCAGATCCGGTCGTCGGACCAGTCGTCGATCCTGGTGTCGTTGGGGACCTGGAGGTAGAGCCGCGACACGGTCGCCGACCGCATCGAGTGCATCGCGAACCCGTCCGGGTGCCAGGCGTAGATCAGCTCGTCGGTCGAGGGCGCGACGTCGGCGAGAATCCCCAACCAGGAATAGGGGTACGTCTTCTCCCAGGTACGACGGATCTCCTGCGGGACGGCTTCGCGGGACGGCCCGAACGACCCGTCGCAGCCGACCACGACGTCGGCCTCGAGCCGCTGCTGGACGCCGTCCTTGTCGGTGAAGGTGACCGACGGCCGGTCGGTCCCGGAGCCGGTGGATGCAGTGTCGTGGAGCGCGGTGTCGCCGATCTCGTAGTGGACCTCCTGGCCGCGGGCGTGGCAGGCGGCGACGAGGTCCTTCTGCACCTCGGTCTGTCCGTAGACGAAGACCTGGCGGCCGGTGAGGTCGAAGAAGTCGAGGTGGTGCCGCTCCTCCGGCCACTGCAGGTAGATGCCGCGGTGCGGGTCGGCCTCGCGGTCGAGCCGCTCGCCCAGTCCGACCTCGCGGAGCAGGTCGACCGTGGACTGCTCGAGGATGCCGGCGCGGATCCGGCCCGCGACGTACCCCTCGGCGCGGGTCTCGACGACCACGGACTCGACGCCGTCGGCGGCCAGCAGGTGGGACAGCAGCACCCCGGAAGGGCCTGCGCCGACGATGGCGACCTGGGTACGCATGGTCGCAGTGTGGTCGGTCACGGGTCGATCGGATCAGGCGGGCGTTCCGCTGGGTGGAAGGTCTAGCCGAGCGAGCGGCCGATGCCGCGGGCGGCGACCTGGAGGGCGCCGACGAGCTTGGCTCGGTCCTTCAGCGACGGCAGCACCATTCCGAGGGCGGCGACCACGTCGGGTCCGCGACGGACCGGCACTGCGATCGAGCAGCCGCCGAGACTCATCTCCTCGGTGGTGGTGGCGTAGTCGTCGCGGACCACCCGCGCGAGCTGGCGGCGCAGCAGGCCCGGCTGGGTGATCGTGTACGGCGTGATCCGGGTCAGGTCGGCGAGCACGGCGTGCTGCACGTCGAGGGGCGCGTGTGCGAGCAGCACCTTGCCGACGCCGGTCGCGTGCAGCGGCAGCCGCGAGCCGATGCTGCTCACGACCGGGACCGAGGCGTGGCCGGCGAGCCGGTCGACGTAGAGCGCCGACGTCCCGTCGCGGACGGCGAGGTGGACGGTCGCGAGCGTGGCGCCGTACAGGTCGTGGAGGTACGGCGAGGCCACCTCGCGCAGCCCGGTCTGCACCGGCGCGAGCAGCCCGATGTCCCAGAGCCGCCGCCCGACGGCGTACTCACCCGTCGACGTGCGCACCAACGCGCCCCACGCCACCAGCTCGCCGACCAGCCGGTGTGCGGTGGGCATCGGCAGTCCCGCGCGGTCCGCGAGCTCGGTGAGGGTGAGCCGTCGGTGGTGCTCGTCGAAGGCGCCGAGGAGTGCCAGCGCCCGGGAGGTGACGGTCGCTCCCGGGGTGGAGGTGTTGCCGGCCATGAGCGACAGTCTTCCACTGAGCGGAAGGCTCCTGTCGTCACCGACGCCGGGTGTCCCTACGTTCGCCGGGTGAGCCAACTCGCCAGCCAGGCCGACCTCAGCGCCGAGATCGACGCGATCTCGAAGGAGTACGAGGCCGCCGGAGCTCTACCGGATTTCCGGGCGGAGACCAACACCCGGCTCGACTACCCGCCGTACCGCTCCAGCGTCCTGCGGCACCCGACCAAGGCGCCGCAGCAGGCCGATCCGGAGGGCATCGAGCTGTGGGCGCCGGTCTTCGGGCAGCGCGACGTCGACCCTCTCGAGTCCGACCTGACCATCCAGCACCGCGGCGAGCCGATCGGCGAGCGGATGGTCGTCACCGGCCGGGTCACCGACGGCGACGGCCGCCCGGTCCGGCACCAGTTGGTCGAGATCTGGCAGGCCAACGCCGGGGGGCGCTACATCCACCAGCGCGACCAGCACCCGGCCGCGATCGACCCGCACTTCACCGGCATGGGCCGGTGCCTCACCGATGCCGACGGCACCTACTCCTTCACGACCATCAAGCCCGGCCCTTACCCCTGGAAGAACCACCACAACGCCTGGCGGCCGGCGCACATCCACTTCTCGCTGTTCGGCACGGAGTTCACCCAGCGGCTGATCACCCAGATGTACTTCCCGGGCGACCCGCTCTTCGCGCTCGACCCGATCTACCAGTCGATCGTCGACCCGGCGGCGCGTGAGCGCCTGGTCGCGACGTACGACCACGACGTCACGACCCACGAGTGGGCGACCGGCTACCGCTGGGACATCGTGCTGAGCGGCTCGCACCGCACCCCCCATGAGGAGGACGTTGCATGAGCGCCCAGGGTCGGCAGAGCCCCACGCCCGGCCAGACGGTCGGTCCCTTCTTCGGCTATGCGCTGCCGTACGACGGGGGCAACGAGCTCGTGCCGCCGACCCGGCCGGACGCGATCCGGCTGCACGGTCGCGTGTACGACGGCGCCGGCGACCCGGTGCCCGACGCGCTGATCGAGGTGTGGCAGGCCGCGCCCGACGGCTCGGTCCCGCAGGCGGCGGGGTCGCTGCATCGTGACGGCTACACGTTCACCGGCTGGGGCCGGGCCGCGACCGACCGCACCGGGCACTACCAGTTCTCGACGCTGCGACCGGGCGGCGCGACGCCGTACTTCGCCATCACGGTCTTCGCCCGCGGGCTGCTCGACCGGCTCTTCACCCGGGCCTATCTGCCGGGCTCTGCCCCCGCGCAGTGGCCGAGCCTGGCCGCCGCGGCCGACGACCGCGGCTTCGTATTCGACATCCGGCTGCAGGGCGAGGGCGAGACGGTCTTCCTGTCCTACACGCAAGACTGACCCCATGGCAGCAGACCTCTTCTGGCCCGGGGACGACCGCGCCGGCGACCACTTCACGTCGGAGTCGTTCCTGTGGGCGATGGTCGACGTCGAGTCGGACTGGCTGGGCCGGCCGCTCACGGTGCCGAAGGACCTCGAGTGGCTGGCGAACGAGTCCGAGTCCGGCGGCAATCCGGTGATCGCACTGGTCGGACTGCTGCGTGAGCAGGACGAGGGGGTCCACCGCGGCTTGACCAGCCAGGACGTCGTCGACTCTGCGCTGATGCGGATGTCGGAGGCGGCGGTCGTGTCCGTGCGTCGTGACCTGCATGCGGCCGTCACCCGGCTCGCGGCGCTCGCGGCCACGCATCGGGACACCCCGATGGTGGCCCGGACGCTCACCCAGCATGCGGTCCCGACCACGTTCGGGTTCCGGGTCGCAGCCTGGCTGACGGCCGTGCTCGATGCGGACGACACCCTCGCCGACCTGGACTTCCCCGACCAGATCGGCGGTGCTGCAGGCACCCGGGCGGCGATGGTCGAGCTCGGTCGCGAGCTGCCACCGGGCGTCCCGCGGTGGCACACGACCCGTGCGCCGGTCACCCGGCTCGGGGACGCGCTCGTCGGCTGCACCGACGCCTGCGCCAGGATCGCCAACGACGTCGTGACCATGTCGCGCCCCGAGATCGGCGAGCTCGCCGAGGGCAGCGGCGGTGGCTCGTCCACCATGCCCAACAAGGCCAACCCGGTGCTGTCCGTGCTGGTCCGGCGCGCCGCCATGACGACGCCCCAGCTCGCTGCGACGCTGCATCTCGCCGCCGCCCAGCAGGTCGACGACCGTGCCGATGGCGGCTGGCACGCGGAGTGGGCGACGCTGCGCGACCTGGTCCGCCGGACCCTGGTCGCCGCGTCGCAGACCGCCGACCTGCTGGCCGGGCTGCGCGTCGACCCGGATCGGATGGCCGCAACCTTGGCCGGTGCCGGTGACGCGGTGCTCGCCGAGCAGCGGACCATGGCAGCAGCCGCGGGGCACGACCCCGCGCCGTCGTACCTCGGTGACGCGATCGCGTACGTCGATGCGGTCGTCGCCCGCGCCCACAGCACCCTCGAGGAGAGTCCGTGATCCCCAGCATCACCGCCGTACGCCTGACCGGCGCCCGGCACCGCACCGAGCTGCCGCTGCTCGTCCTCGGCCCGTCGCTCGGCACGTCCGCGACCACGTTGTGGAGCGCCTGCGCCGCCGGGCTCACCGACGCCTTCGACGTGCTCGCCTGGGACCTGCCCGGGCACGGCCACAACCGGGGGGTGCCCGAGGAGCCGTTCACGATGGCCGAGCTCGCGCTCGGCGTTCTGCGGGTCGTCGATGACGTCCTCACCGAACGCGGTCAGCCGCGAGGCCCGTTCTTCTACGCCGGTGACTCCGTGGGTGGTGCGGTCGGGCTGCAGCTGCTCCTCGACGCCCCGGACCGGATGGTGGCCGCGGCGCTGCTGTGCACCGGTGCGCAGATCGCGTCCGAGGACACGTGGACCGGGCGGATGAGCCAGGTCGCGATGTCCGGCACTCCGGTCATGGTCAGCGGGTCCGCCGAGCGGTGGTTCGGCCCGGGCTTCGTCGAGCGCGAGCCCGAGCGAGCCTCGGCGCTGCTGCACGCTCTGTCCGACGCGGTCGATGAGGGGTACGTCCAGGTCTGCGGCGCGCTCGCGGCGTACGACGTGCGCGACGAGCTCGCCCGGGTGACCGTGCCGGTCCTCGCGGTCGCCGGCGGCGCCGACGTCGCCACCCCGCCGGACAAGCTGCGCGAGATCGCCGACGGCGTACAGGACGGGCGGTACGTCGAGCTCGAGGGCGTCGCTCACCTGGCTCCGGCGGAGGCTCCGGACGTGGTGGCCGCCCTGCTGCGCGAGCACTTCTTGGGTGAGGCTCCGCGACCCGAGGAGTCGGCGGGCATGGCAGTGCGTCGCGAGGTGCTCGGCGACGCGCACGTCGACCGGGCGATCGCGGGGACCACCGACTTCACGCGGGACTTCCAGGAGCTGATCACGGCCTACGCCTGGGGTGAGATCTGGACCCGACCCGGGCTCGACCGCCGCAGCCGCTCGATGATCACGCTGACCGCGCTGATCGCCCGCGGGCACCACGAAGAGCTGGCGATGCACGTGCGCGCCGCGCTCCGCAACGGGTTGAGTGTCGACGAGATCAAGGAAGTGATCCTGCAGTCCGCCATCTACTGCGGTGTCCCCGATGCCAACACCGCCTTCCGGATCGCGTCGGGGGTGCTCGGCGAGGAGGGCCTGCTGTGACGCTTGGCCGAGGGGCCCACGTGGGCCCCTCGGCCAAGCGTCACAGACATGACCTGATGGCAGCGCTCACCTGGGCCACCGCCGGAGAGTGGTCGCCGGACCGGGTGGCGAGGACCAGATCGACGCTGGGTGGGTCGACGCCGGGTGGGTCGGTGAGGGCGACGTAGGAGACGCCGTCGAGGCCCAGGGAGCGCACCGGCTCGGGGACGAGTGCGACTCCGAGGCCGGCCGCGACGAAGACCACCAGCGTCGCCGTCTCGCCGACCTCCAGTACGGGGTCGGGCGTGAAGCCGGCGTCGGCGCACGCCTCGAGGACGCGCGCGTGCATCGACGAGCGGTGCCCGGACGGGTGCATCACGAACGCCTCGTGGCTCAGGGCCGAGAGGGGGATGCGGCGTCGGTCGGCGAGAGCGTGACTGCTGGGAAGCACGGCGACGAGGCGCTCGGACCGCAGCGGTTGCACGGTCAGATCCGCGCTGTTGAGCGGATCCGGGCGCATCAGTGCCAGGTCGTAGGTGTGGTCGCCGAGGCCTGCGACAAGCTGCGGGGACAACAGCTCCCCGTGCAGCTCGAGCTCGACGTCCGGCAGCTCGCGGCGCACCTCGCGGGCGACGCGGGGCAGGACGTCGTACGTCGCCGTCCCGATGAAGCCCACCGACACCCGCCCGGCGTGGCCCGAGGCGAGCAGCTCCATCTCCGCCTCGGCGCGGGCGACGTCGCCGAGCACCGTCCGCGCGTGCTCCGCGAAGCGCAGCCCGGCCTCGGTCGGCTCGACGCGGCGGGTCGAACGGGTGAAGAGCGAGACGCCCAGCTCGCGCTCCAGCTGCTTGATCTGCTGGGAGAGTGCTGGCTGGGCTATGTGCAGCCGGGCAGCGGCACGACCGAAGTGGCGCTCGTCGGCGAGCACCGTGAACGACCGCAGGTGGCGCAGCTCCATGCACTCAACTTATCAATCGACCGTTATTCAGTATTGGAGTTGATCACGGCGTGCGGCCTACGCTCGCAGGCATGAGCTCTGCTTTTGTGTACGCCGCGGTGCGCACCCCGTTCGGCCGCTTCGGTGGCGCGCTCGCCGACACCCGGCCCGACGATCTGGCCGCGACCGCGGTCCGTGGCCTCCTCGAGAAGACGCCCGGCCTCGACGAGGAGCGGATCGGTGACGTGGTCTGGGGTTGCGCCAACCAGGCCGGCGAGGACAACCGCAACGTCGGCCGGATGGCGGTGCTGCTGGCCGGACTGCCGGTGTCGGTGCCGGCGACGACGGTCAACCGGCTCTGCGGCTCGTCTCTGGACGCCGCGATCATCGGTTCGCGCACCATCGAGTCCGGCGACGCCGACGTCGTCCTGACCGGGGGCGTGGAGTCGATGACCCGGGCGCCGTGGGTGCTGCCGAAGCCGTCACGTGCCTTCCCGGCAGGCAACGTGACGGCAGTGTCGACGACGCTGGGCTGGCGGCTGGTCAACGAGCGGATGCCTGCGGAGTGGACGGTGTCGCTCGGTGAGGCCAACGAGCTGCTGGGGGAGAAGTTCTCGATCGGCCGCGAGCGGCAGGACGAGTTCGCGGCGCGCTCGCACGAGCTCGCCGACGCGGCCTGGGCGGCCGGCTTCTACGACGACCTCGTGGTCCCGGTCGACGGAGCCGACCTGGCTCGCGACGAGAGCATCCGGCCGGGCTCGACCGCCGACAAGCTGGCGGGTCTGAAGCCGTCGTTCCGTACGGACGGGACCATCACCGCCGGCAACGCGTCTCCGCTCAACGACGGGGCGTCCGCCGTGCTGCTCGGGTCGGAGGCCGCCGCCGCGAGCATCGGTCGCGCGCCGATCGCGCGGATCGCCGGTCGTGGGGTGTCGGCGGTGGAGCCTCCGATGTTCGGCTACGCCCCGGTCGAGGCCGCCGACCGTGCGCTCGCCCGAGCCGGGATCACCTGGGCCGATGTCAGTGCGATCGAGCTCAACGAGGCGTTTGCGGTGCAGTCGATCGCCTGCGTCGATGCCTGGAAGGTCGATCCGGAGATCGTCAACGCCAAGGGTGGCGCGATCGCGATCGGCCATCCGCTCGGTGCGTCCGGCGGTCGGATCATCGGCACCCTCGCCGCGCGCCTGCAGGAGTCGGGCGGACGGTACGGCGTCGCCGCTATCTGCATCGGCGTCGGCCAGGCGCTCGCGGTAGTGCTGGAGAATGTGGCATGACGGCTGCCATCTGTGACACCGCGGCCGAGGCTGTCGACGGGATCGCGGACGGCTCGACCGTGCTGGTCGGCGGGTTCGGGATGGCCGGCATGCCCGTGCACCTGATCGACGCGCTGATCGAGCAGGGCGCGAGCGACCTGACGGTGGTGTCCAACAACGCCGGCAACGGCGACACCGGGTTGGCCGCGTTGTTGGCCAAGGGGCGGGTGCGGAAGATGATCTGCTCCTTCCCGCGCCAGGCCGACTCCTACGTCTTCGACGGCCTCTACCGCGACGGCCGGATCGAGCTCGAGGTCGTGCCGCAGGGCAACCTGGCCGAGCGAATGCGCGCGGCCGGTGCAGGGATCGGGGCGTTCTTCTGCCCGACCGGCGTCGGCACGCCCCTGACCGAGGGCAAAGAGACGCGCGAGATCGACGGTCGGACCTACGTGCTGGAGTACCCCATCCGCGGCGACGTCGCCCTGGTGGGCGCGCACCGCGCGGACCGGATGGGCAACCTCGTCTACCGCAAGACGGCCCGCAACTTCGGGCCGGTGATGGCCACCGCCGCGACGACGACGATCGTGCAGGTGTCGTCCGTGGTGGACGTCGGCGAGCTCGATCCCGAAGCCGTTGTCACGCCGTCGATCTACGTGGACCGTGTCGTGAGTGTGGGGAGTGTGGCGGTATGAGCCTGACCAAGACTCCGTTGACCAGGGATGGGATGGCGGCCCGGGTCGCCCAGGACATCCCGTACGGCGCCTACGTCAACCTCGGCATCGGCCAGCCCACGCTGGTGGCTGACCACCTCGACGCCGACTCCGGGGTCGTGCTGCACACCGAGAACGGCATGCTCAACATGGGCCGGGCCGCCGTCGGCGACGAGATCGACCCCGACCTGATCAACGCCGGCAAGATCCCGGTGATCGAGCCTGCGGGAGCGGCGTACTTCCACCAAGCGGACTCGTTCGCGATGATGCGCGGCGGCCACCTCGACGTCTGCGTGCTCGGCGCCTTCCAGGTCTCCGCGGCTGGCGACATCGCCAACTGGCACACCGGAGCACCCGACGCGATCCCCGCCGTCGGTGGCGCGATGGACCTCGCCATCGGGGCCAAGAGCGTCTTCGTGATGATGACGCTCTTCGCCAAGGACGGCACGCCCAAGCTGGTGCCGTCGTGCACCTACCCGCTCACCGGCGTCGGCTGTGTTTCCCGCGTCTACACGGACGTCGCGGTGTTCGAGGTGGGTGGAGAGCACGTCGTGGTGGTCGAGACCTTCGGGACGTCGTACGACGAGCTCAGCGAGCGGCTGGACGTGCCCCTCCGGCGCTGACGAACGTCCTACGGTGGGGGGCATGGGCGAGCCGGACCTCTTGATCACGCACGCCGAGAGATGGGCGACCGGGAAGAGCAGGAGTGTCGAAAGTGAGCTGCTCCGGCAGATCGTGAACCTGCGACTCCGGTACGACGAGCTACCGCCGGGCGCGTGGCCCGCGGGCAGCGCCGAGCGCCTCCTCCTCGTGACCTGGCCGGCGTACGGCCCGCAGCCACCGGACCCCGACAGCCTGCGAGAGACACTCGACACCTTCTGGTCATTCCTCCGGGCCACGGGGCGGATGGCCGGTGGATCGGCGACGCCCGCCGAGCTGCGCAAGGAGGTGCGGCGTGCGCTTCCCAAGATGGCAGCGGCGTGCGAGGACCCGGCCAACCATGCGCAGGGCAGGGTGCTGGGGGACTTCGGCCGCAGCATCGGCGTGGACCTGGACGGTGCCGCTGACGTCGCCGACCTCAAGGCACGCGTGGCGCAGGTGACGGCGGCCTGGAACGCACTGCCCACCGAGGAGCGGGCGCGCCTGATGCCGGACCCGTCACCCAAGAGCCTGACGGGGCAACGGATGACGGCGGCCGTCAACCGGCTGCCCTGGCCCGAGCCTGAGCCGGACGACTTCGATGCCGAGATCGAGCCCGGAGACGTCAAGGTGTCGGCACAGCTCGCGCGGTCCTCGGCCTTCGTCGCGGCCTGTCTCGCGCTGGTCGAGTGGCTCGGTCAGGGTAAGCCGGTGACCCCTCGTGGGCTGCTGCGCCCGCCCGTCGCGCGGGAGGCGTACCGACACCTCGATCTGTGGCAGTGGCAGCGGCGCTTCGAGGCGGTGAAGCGAGGGTCGTACGGAGTCCCGGCGACGCCGATGACGGCAGAGGCGGATGCCTTGCTCGCCGAATCGGCTCTGAACTCGTGGCGCAGCGCGGGTGACTGTCTCGCACTCGATCGACTCTGGTACGCCTGCGACGCTGCAGACCAGGTGGAGCTGACGCGTTCGACGGCTCGTCGGGGTCAGCGGGCCCCCGAGACCGACGAGGAGTGGCGGGACCTGGCACTCGTCCTGCTGCTCGGGCTCTGCTTCCGGTTGGGCTGGTACGTCGTAGAGCCGATGGCCGGGATGCTCCTGCTGGCCGTGGTCGCCGAGGACGAGGTGGTGCCGCTCGATGCTGTGCGTGCGTGGTGGGACTCCCGCTGCCCCGAATCGCTGCGGAACCTCGACGCCCTGAGGTGGCAGGAGCGCCTGGACGTCGTGATGTTCCACTTCGAGGACGCCAACCTCTGGACCGTCGTCGACGACCGCTACACGCTGACCGACCTCGGTCGCGACTTCGCCATCGTGTTCGTCAACGCCATCGACTCCGGACTGCTGGACGATGACTGACGGCTGGGCCGGGCACGTCTGGGCCCAGACGCTCGACGGCGTACGCCGGCTCGTCGTGGTGGCCGCGCATCCCGACGACGAGTCACTGGGCGCCGGCGGTCTCCTGGCGAGTGCGTACGAGCGCGGCCTGGACCTGATTCGCGACGAGTAGGACCTCGTCAGGCCGTGCGGTCCTTGCCGGTGACGGCCTCGGCGGTGCCGACGAGCAGCAGCGCGGCCACGACCGAGAGCACGAAGCCCAGAATGTTGAGCTCCCAGATGCTGCCGGAGCCGATCAGCCAGGCGATCGTGCCGCCGATGAGCGAGCCGACCACCCCGAGACCGAGGGTCGCGAGGAGGCCCAGGTTCTGCTTCCCGGGCTTCAGGAGACGGGCGAGCGCTCCGATGATGAGCCCAGCGACGAGGAATCCGACCATGGGACCGACACTACTCAGCGGTTGGTCACCGGACGGTGAGACGAATCGCCGATCCACGGATTAAGCAGATAAAGTCTCCCAACTTAGTATTCTTAAGGCATGAGGGAGACCGTGTCCGCCATCGACCTGCACCAGCACCTGTGGCCCGAGCCGCTGCTCGAGCTGCTCCGCCGCCGCACGACGACGCCGTACCTGCGCGGTTGGACGCTGCACACCGACGGTGAGCCGCCGTACGAGGTGAAGGCCGAGGACCACGACGTCGTACGCCGGACCGCGCTGGACGTCGCGGCAGGCACCGGCCTCGCGTGCGTCAGTCTCTCGGCGCCCCTCGGCCTGGAGTCGCTCCCGCGCGACGAGGCCGGCGCCTCGCTCGACGCCTGGCACCTCGGCGCGGCCGCGCTGCCGGACCACTTCGCTCCCTGGGCGTCGGTGCCGGTCGTCGAGCCCGATCTCGACGAGCTCACCCGGCTGCTCGACGGACCGTTCGTCGGCGTGCAGATCGCCGCCACCCAGGTCACCACGCCGGCCGGCTGGGAGGCCCTCGGCCAGGTGCTCCGCGTCGCCGAGCAGCTCGGCAAGCCGGTCTTCGTGCACCCGGGCCCGACGGCCGTGGCCGAGGCCGGGCCGGGATGGTGGGCGCCGGTCGTCGGATACGTCGGCCAGCTGCACGCGGCCTGGTGGGCGTGGCACGCCGCCGGCGGGCGCGGGCAGTTTCCGGCGCTGCGACTGGTGTTTGCCGCCGGCGCAGGCCTCGCGCCGCTCCACCACGAGCGCCTCAGTGCCCGCGGCGGTGAGCCCGGCACCGTCGATCCCGACGTCTTCGTCGACACCTCGTCGTACGGCGCGCAGGGGGTCGACGCCCTGATCCGGGTGCTCGGCATCGACACGATCGTGCTGGGCAGCGACCGTCCGTACGCCGACCCGCTCCCCGCGCTGTTCGGGGAGGCGGCGACCCGCGCCATCCGCATCGACAATCCCCGCCGGGCACTCGGCGGACAGCACCGCGGCACCACCCTGAAGGAGCACGCAGCATGAGCACTCTCGCCGTTGAGATCCCGGCCCGCGAGGCGACCCCGCTCGAGGGCGACCTCACCCTTGCCACCCTCCCGGGACGCGACCTCGACCAGGACGAGCTGCGCTCGCTCGCGTCGTACCTCGCCCTCCACCCGGATCAGTGGCGCCACCACCTGGCGTTCGACGCCGACAACCGGGTCTACGTCTCGCTGCATCGCGATGCGCACGTCGACGTCTGGCTGCTCTGCTGGACGCCTGAGAACGACACCGGCTTCCACGACCACGACGTCTCCTCCGGCGCCGTCGCGGTCGTCGAGGGCACCCTGCTCGAGCACAACCTCGCGGTCGGCAACGAGACCATCGAGACGTACGTCGAGGGCGGCCAGGTCTTCAGCTTCGGCCCCGACCACATCCACCGGCTCACCGGCGCCACCCACGGCGCCGTGTCCGTGCACGCCTACAGCCCGCCGCTGTGGCGGATGGGTCAGTACGCCGTCGGCGCCGACGGCCGTCTGCGCCGCCAGTCGGTGTCGTACGCCGAGGAGCTGCGCCCGATCGAATAGGGGAGCTGCGCGCGCCGGGACGTCATACGAATCGTGGGTCGGGGGCCACGATTCGGATGACGTCCTGCGGCCGCTCGTCGGGCCGGACGGACCCGATGCCCGTCCGCAGCAAGGCACGAAGCCGGGCGTCCTGGTCGGGGACGGCCGCCTCGGCCGTCCCGCGCACGGCGCAGACCAGCATCGCGGGCGCGGAGTGCCGCTGGAAGGCGCGCGGCTTGAGCGGCACCGATCCCGTCATGAAGTCCCGCGCCCAGGTCGCCGCGCCGGGGACCTGCTCGAGCGCGGTCCGGATCGCGTCCCGGTCGACGGTCGTGGCGCCGTACGACGCCGCGAGCTCGTCGCAGCGGAGCAGACCGACGGCCAGCGTGCGCTGTCGAGGCTCGGGCAGGTCGTACATCGCCTGCGTCGCGACCCGGGCGACCAGCGCCACCTCCCACGCGAAGCCGTGGCCGTGCGCGCCGATGACCTCCGGGATCATCACGACGAGGTCGGCGCGGCCGGCGTCGCTGGTGTGGTCGTTGACCAGGCGCGCGAGCTGGGCGAGCAGGGGATGGGTGCACCTGGGCCGGTCGCTCCACGGCTCGTTGGCCAGGAGCGAGGCCATCTCCATGAAGCAGGCGCCCTGGCGGGGGTTGCGGTGCTTGCCCCGCGAGAGCACCGGCAGACCGTCCGGGACACCGCGCATGCTCATCCCACCACGATCCGCCGATCATCCGGGGACCGCAAGGGTCTGTCGCTACTCTCCCTCGAGTAGGTCGACCGTCGGCACGAAGAAGAGCGAGCCGGTGACGGCCGTCGAGATCTCCAGCAGGCGGTCCGTCGTGCCCGGCGGGTCGCCGACGAACATGTTGCGCAGCATCCGCTCGATCACGGCCGGGTCGCGGGTGTAGCCGATGAAGTAGGTGCCGTACTCACCGCTGCCGTCGCCGCCGGAGACGCTGCCGAAGGGCATGTTGTCGCGGAGGATCTGCAGCTCGGTGCCGTCGTCGTCCTCGATGCTGGTGAGCGCCGTATGCGCGCCCGGGGCCTTCTGGTCGTCGGGGAGCTCGATGTCGGAGAGCTTCTCGCGACCGACGGCGGCCTCCTGCTGCTCGACGGACATGGCGTTCCAGGCGGCCAGGTCGTGCAGGTACTTCTGGATGACCACGTAGCTGCCGCCGGCGAAGTCCGGGTCTTCGTCACCGACGAGCAGCGCGCTGTCGACGGCCGGACCGACCGGATTCTCGGTACCGTCGACGAAGCCGAGCAGGTCGCGGCGGTCGAAGTAGCGGAAGCCGTGCACCTCGTCCACGACCGTGGCCGACCCGTGCAGCCGCTGGGTCACCCGCGAGGCGAGCTCGAAGCACAGGTCCAGCTGCTCGGCCTTGATGTGGAGGAAGAGGTCGCCCGGGGTGGCCGGCGCCGTGTGCCGCTCTCCGCGGATCTCGGCGAACGGGTGCAGGTACGCCGGCCGCGCGCCGCCGTACACCCGGTCCCAGGCGTCGCTGCCGATCCCGACCACGCACGACAGGCTGGCCTCGACGTTGCGGAAGCCGATCGCCCGGGCCATGCCCTGCACGTCGGCGAGGACGTCGCGTACGGCGGCCTCGCCACCAGGCTCGATCGTCAGGACGAGGAAGACGGCGGCCCGGGTGAGGGGCGACGTGACGGCCTGGGGCTCGGGAGCAGGCATGAGGCCATCCTTCCGCACCAGGGCCCGGGAAATGACCCACCTGCGGGAAGACGGCAGCGGTCGGGCGGGTCTAGTGTCGATCGCTACCTAGACCTGCCGCGCTCCGCGGCACTGTGTGACGCCGTCCCGACGCCTTCTCGACGCCCCTGTTGCCCGGCCGTGGCAAGCCCGAGCGACCAGGAGGGTCAGATGAGTGCACAGCTGGACACCTTGCGGGAACAGACCCGAGGGACGGTAGTAGGGCCGGACGACGCCGAGTACGACGAGGCGCGCACGGTCCGCAACGCCATGATCGACAAGCGCCCGGCGGTCATCGTGCAGGCGGCGAACGCCGGGGACGTGATGACGGCCGTCCGCTACGCCGCCGACAACGGCCGCACGGTCGCGGTCCGCGGTGGCGCGCACAGCGTGCCGGGGTTCGGGACCGCTGACGACGCGGTGGTCGTGGACCTGTCGGCGATGCGAGGCGGGCGGGTGGACCCGCTGGCCAGCACGGTCCGGGTCGGTGGCGGCGCGACGTGGGGCGACCTGAACGCGATGACGTACCCGTTCGGGCTGGCCACGACCGGGGGCATCATCTCCACGACCGGCGTCGGTGGCCTGACCCTCGGGGGCGGCATCGGCTACCTGTCGCGTGGCCTCGGCCTCTCCTCGGACAACCTGCTCTCCGCCGACGTGGTCACCGCCGACGGCAGCTTCCACGTCGCGAGCGAGAAGGACGACGCCGACCTCTTCTGGGCGATCCGGGGTGGCGGCGGGAACTTCGGTGTCGTCACGTCCTTCGAGTTCCGGCTGAGCCCGGTCAAGGACATCTACGGCGGGCCGATGTTCTTCGAGCTCGACAAGGCCGGGGACGTGCTCCGGTTCTACCGGGACTTCATCGTCGACGCGCCCGAGGAGCTCGGCTGCTTCCCGGCGTACCAGATCGCGCCGCCGCTGCCGTTCATCCCGGAGGACCGCCACGGCGAGCCCTTCATCGCGATGGTGGCGTGCTGGGCGGGCGACCTCGACGCGGGGGAGAAGGCGCTCCAGCCGATCCGGGACGTCGCCCCGAGAGTCGCCGAGATGGTCGGGCCCATGCCCTACCCCGCGCTCAACAGCGCCTTCGACGCGCTCGTCCCGCCGGGGCTCCACCACTACTGGAAGGCCAGCTTCGTCAAGGAGCTCACCGACGACGCGATCGCCGCGCACCTCGAGCACGGCCCGAAGCTGCCGGTGGTGAACTCGACGATGCACATCTACCCGATCAACGGCGCCTGCCATCGGGTCGCGCCCGACGCGACCGCGTTCGCCCACCGCGACGCCACCTTCGCGACCGTGATCGCGGGGATGTGGCCGCCGGACCAGGTGGACGACGAGGCCGGCACGGCCTGGGTCCGCGACTACTACGACGCCACGGCCCCGCACTCGGAGGAGGGCGGCTACATCAACTTCATGGCCGAGGACGACCAGGACCGGATCGCCGCGAACTACAAGGGCAACTACGACCGGTTGCGGAAGATCAAGGCGACGTACGACCCCGGCAACGTCTTCCGGCACAACCAGAACATCGTGCCCGCCTGAGCCGGGACCTCACAGCAGGTCCGCGAGGAGCCGAGCGACCCGGTGCGCGCCGTCGGTCTCGACGGCGCGGTACGCCGCCGTGTCCCGCGCCGCCTCGGCGACGATGACGCTGGCGAACGCGTCGGGATCGCGTGTCACGTCGTAGTCCAGACAGGTGCCGGCGGCGTACTGGTCGAGGCGGCGGCGTACGTGGAAGTTCTGCTCGAAGTGGTGGCGCAGCGGCAGGTAGACGAACGGCTTGCGCAGGGCGGTGAGCTCCATGCAGGTCGTCAACCCACCCTGCACGACCGCGACGTCGCAGGCAGCGAGCCAGCTGGTCAGGTCCGGGAGGTAGCCGTGCACCCGGGCGCCGTCTCGTTCCGGCAGCGACCTCGGGTCGATGCGCGGCCCGGCGACGATCTCGAACCTCAGGTCCGGTCGCAGCGCTCGAGCTCGGGGTACGGCGTCGAGCACGCGGTGCAGCAGGGGCGCGCCCACGCCCGAGCCGCCGACGCTGACGACGCACACCGTCTCGTCCGGGCGGAAGCCGAGACGGGCCCGCACCTCTGCCGGCTCGCCGAGAGCGGCGGGGTCGAACCCGGTCACGTAGCCCGCGAACTCGAAGTTGTCGGCCGTCCAGTCCCGAATCGCGGGGAGACCCGGACCGAAGGTGTCGGGCACGACGTCGTCGGCGTTGCCGACGAAGACCGACCGGTCACGCAGTCGGTGGAAGCGGGCGCGGTGCTCGATCATCTCGGCGTTCAGGTCGGCGGTCAGCGCCGCCTCCTCCGCACCGCCGTCCGGCATCGGCAGCCAGCCGACGAAGTCCGTGAGCCACGCGTACGCCGACCGCTTGAGCTCCGGGTTCTCGTGGAGGTAGTAGTCGACGTCCCAGGCCTCGTCGCCGATGACGAGGTCGTACGGCTCCTCCTCGAGGAGCTGGTCGAAGACCATGAAGTTGTTGACCAGGATCTCGTCCATCCGGCGGATCGCCCGGAAGGCGTGCAGGTCGTGCTCGCCGCACTCGGCCTCGACGTGTCCCGACTCGCTGGACAGGTGCGCGGACGCCGGGTGCACCACCTCGCCGGCGTCGTCGAGCACCCGGGTCACCGGGTCCTGGGCGAGCCAGTCGATCTCCAGGCCGGGGTGCAGCTCGCGTAGTGCGTCCGCGACCGCGAGGTCGCGTCGCGCGTGCCCGAGCCCGATCGGGGACGACAGGTAGAGCGCGCGCCGGGGCCGGCTGAGGGCCCGTCGCCAGGAGCGTGCTGGCGGCTTGGTCGGCGGTGGGTCGAACCGCGCGGCGAACCGGCGGATCTGGTGGTTGACCCACACCGGGTCGCGCCCGGGCAGCCCGTGGCCACCGCCCTCGACGAGGATCAGCTCGCCGCCGGTGAGCTCCGCGAGCCGTTCGCCGATCCGGTGGCCCCGGATCCGGTCGTCGGTGCCGTGCACGACCAGCACCGGGCAGGTGACCTGGGGACACAGCGGCTCGACCGACGTACAGGTGGCGCCGTCGCACCCGAGCCGTCCTGCGGTCGTGTCGACCAGGGTCTGCGGCGCGACGTCCCGCCCCCAGGCCACCGCGTCCTCGATCTGCTTGGTCGAGTGCGGCTCGGTGAACATCTGGGCGAAGAAGAAGGCGAGGAAGTCGTCGTAACCGCCCTCGAGCCAGTGGTGCTTGTTGTACTTCGCCCAGCCGTCGGCGTGCGGGTAGCGCTCGGACCAGTGGAACTCCTCGCGCACCGGGTCGTGGACCGACAGCCCGCAGGCCGGCGCGATCGAGAACAGGCCGAGGACGCGCTCGGGATGGCCGGCAGCGACGTGCACCGACCAGGTCCCGCCGCACGACAGCGAGACGAGGACGGCGCGGTCGACCCCGGCGTCGTCCATCACGGCGACGGTGTCGGCGGCGTACTCCACATCGGTGTACGCCGCCGCCCCCGTCGGCCGGCCCGAGGCGCCGCAGCCGCGCCCGTCGAAGGTGACGACCCGGAAGTGCCGCGCCAGGTAGGGGACCTGGGCCTTCCACATCCGGGACGGCACGATCGACCACGTCGGCATCAGCAGCAGCGTGGTGTCGCCGCTGCCGTACGACGCCCAGGCGAGCGGTACGCCGTCGCGCACGGCGACGCCGGTCCGGTCGGGCAGGGTGGCCCGGCTGGCAACGGCGGTGGCGTCGCCGTACGCGGTTGCCGGCTGGGTCGACGGCTGGGTCACTTGCGGACCTCCAGCACGTTGTTGAACGGCGTCTGCGCCGCGATCCGGAACTGCGTGAATCCGGCGGCGGTGACGATGTCGCGGATCCGGGCCGGTCCGGCCTGGGTCCCGATCGCGAGTCCGACGTCCTGGGAGAGCGACGCGGGCGTGCACAGCAGGGTGGAGAACCCATAGTAGGCCCGGCCCACGGGGTTGAGATTGTCCTCGATCCGGTCGCCGGCGGCGGGCTCGACGATCATCCAGGTGCCGTCGTCGGCGAGCAGGTCGTGCACGCGGCGCGCGCAGCCGACCGGGTCGCCCATGTCGTGCAGGGCGTCGAAGACGGTGACCAGGTCGTAGCCGGAGCCGGTGACCGCGGTCGAGGTCACGGCCTCGAACTCGACCCGGTCGGACACGCCCGCCTCGATCGCGCGCTCCCTGGCCACGCCGATCGACTCGCCGTGCGCGTCCGAGCCGACGAACGTCGAGGCCGGGAAGGCCTCCGCCATCAGGACCGTCGACGCCCCGTGGCCGCAGCCGAGGTCGTGCACGCGTGCCCCCCGCTCGAGCTTGGGCACCACATCGGTGAGGGCCGGCAGCCAGCTCGGCAGCAGGTTGGCGGCGTAGCTCGGCCGGAAGAACCGCTCGCACCCCTCGTGGACGTCGTGGTTGTGGTCCCCCCACCCCAGTCCGTCTCCCGCGCGGGCGCGGTCGAAGATCTGGGCGGCGTCGCTGATGGTGCCGAACGCGATCTGGAAGAAGCCGGGGAGGAACGCCGGGCTGGACTCGTCGGTCAGCGCGACGACGTGCTCCGGCGGCAGCGTGTAGCGGCCGGTGGCCGGGTCGTACGTCACGAACGCTCCGGCGGCCTGGGCGTTGAGCCACTCCGCGGCGTACCGCTCGCCGGTGCCGGTCGCCTGAGCGAGCTCGGGGGCGGTCAGCGGGCCGCGGTCGGCGAGGGCGCGGTAGTAGCCCAGGCGGTCGCCCATGACGACAAGAGCACAGTTGAGGGAGGCGCCGACCTCGTCGACGGCGCGGAAGACGAACGCCATCAGGGCGGCCTCGTCCAGCTCGGCGGGAGGGGCGGGCGTCGTGGTCTGGGCGGTCTGGGTTGTCATGCGGAGACTCCTCGGTGCGGGTGTCCGGCCGGGTGCCGGGATGGGTAGGTCGACCCTCGGTCAGCCGTCACCGATGCCGCATCCGGTGACCCCCCTAGGACACCCGGCCTGTTCCCTACACTTCAGAGATGTTGGTGGGGCGTCCCCAGACCCAGCGCGACGTCGAGGCGCTGCTCGCGGGCGCCCGGCTCGGGCAGAGCGGCGTCCTGGTCGTGCGTGGCGAACCGGGGATCGGCAAGAGCGCCCTCCTCGAGGACGCCGTGGCCCGCGCCAGCGGGCTCGAGGTGCTGCGGGCGCGCGGGACGGAGGTGGAGCGCGAGCTCCCGTTCGCCGCGCTCGCTGCTCTGCTGCGCCCCCTGGTCGACCGGGTCGAGACGCTCCCGCCGCCGCAGGCCGAGGCGCTCGGCATCGCGCTGGCTCTGCGTGAGGGTGGGGTGGTGGACCGGTTCGCGATCGCGGCCGGGCTGCTGACCCTGCTGACCCGGGCGAGCGAGGAGCAGCCGACGGTCGTCGTGATCGACGACGCCCACCTGCTCGACCGGCCGTCGGCCGAGGCCCTCGCTTTCGTCGCTCGCAGGCTTCTCGCCGATGCGCTCCTCGTGCTGGTCGCCCTGCGCCCCGACGAGTCGGATGCCTGGGAGGGACTGCCGGTCCTCGACCTGATGCGCCTCGACCCGGAGGCGGCGCGCGAGGTCGTGCACGACTCGGGCCCGGCACTGACCGAGGAGCAGGTCGAGCGGATCGTGCAGCTGGCCGACGGCAACCCGCTGGTCCTGCGCACCCTGGCCGGTCGCCCCGACTCCCTGAGCGGGCTGCCGTCGGTGCTCGCGCCGGACCCGGGGCTCTCCTCGGTGGCGACGGCTGCCTACGGGATGCAGCTCGACCAGCTCGAGCAGGCGGCGCTCGACGCTGTCCGGGTGGCGGCCGTCGCCGGCGAGGACCTCCCCCTCGTGGCTCGCGCCTGCGGCCTCGCCCGGATCCCCGTGGCGGGGCTGGTGGCGGCTGAGGAGTCGGGGCTGCTCAGCACCGACGCCGAGCGGGTCGCGTTCGTCCACCCGCTGGCTAGGGCGGCGGCGTACGCCGGGGCTCCTGCGGGGCTACGCCGCGAGCTGCACCGCCTGGTGGCCGAGGCGCTGCCGGCAGGGGACGGGGACCGTCGGGCGTGGCACCTCAGCGCCGCGGCGCTCGGCCCCGACGAGTCGGTGGCGGAGGCGCTCGACCTCGTGGCGACCCGCGCGACGGCCCGTGGCGCGCACTCTGTCTCGGCGACGGCGAGCGTGCGGGCGGCGCAGCTCTCGGAGTCGTCCGAGGACACGGGTCGTCGGCTGCTCGCCGCGGGGGAGGCAGCGTGGCTGTCCGGCGACGACGCGAGGGCGGCCGCCGTCCTCGACGATGCGCTCCGGCACCTGACCCTTCCCGAGGAACGGGCCCGGGTGCGTGCGATCACCGGGCTCGCCTCCGCCCGGAGCGGGCGCCTGGGACAGGCGTACGTCGAGCTCCTGCGTGCCGCCGATCGCGCCGGGGAGCGGGCGATCGGTGCCTCCATGGAGCTCTACGCGGAGGTCGTCGAGGTCTGCGCCTACCTCCTGGACGTGCCGGCGGGCAGTGTCGTCGCCCAGCGCCTCGAACGGCTGCTGGCGGATCCGCAGGTCTGCGCCCGGGCTGGGGCGCGAGCGGAGGCGATCGCGTCGATCGCGGTCGGCATGGCGCGCACGCTGGAGGGGGGCTCGGGGGTCGAGCACCTGCGTCGGGGCGTCTCGCTCTTCGCGGGCCTTCCGCTCGCCGACCACCGCAGCCGGTCGGCGTGGGAGGTGCTCGGGCCGCTGTATCTCCGGGAGTCGGGCGCCGGCCGTGACCTGGTCCAGCGAGCCGTGACCGAGCGCCGCGAGGCCGGCGCGATCGGCGAGCTGCCCCACCTGCTCTTCCACCTGGCTCGCGACGACGCGACGGGTGAACGGTGGACCCGGGGCGAGGCGGCGTACGGCGAGGCCGTCGCCCTGGCCCGCGAGTCCGGTCAGGCCACCGAGCTGGCGGCGAACCTCGCCGGCCTGTGCTGGCTCCATGCCCGCCAGGGACGGGTCGAGGACTGTCGCACGGCCGGGGCCGAGGCACGCGAGATCGCGCACGCGCACGACGTACACATGGCGGAGATGTGGGTGGAGTTCGGGTTGGCCGAGCTCGACCTGTCCTTGGGTGGGGTGGCGGAGGCGGCCGCCGGGTTCGAGTCGCTGGCGGCGAGGCTCGCGGAGCTCGACGTACGCGACCCCGACCTGTCCCCGGTGCCCGAGCTCGTGGAGGCCCAGCTGCGGCTGGGTGACGTGACGGGCTCGGACGCACTCGTGGCGACGTACCTCGCGAGGGCAGAAGGCAAGGGTCGGCCCTGGTCGCTGGCGCGTGCGGCGCGGGTGCGAGCGCTGCTGTGTGGCGACGACGAGGTGGACGCGGCGTTCGGCGCGGCCCTGGCGGAGCACGCCCGCACCCCGGACCGGTTCGAGACCGCGCGCACCCGGCTCCTGTACGGCGAGCGGCTGAGACGGCTGCGTCGCCGGGCCGAGTGCCGGGTGCACCTGCGGTCGGCCCTGGACGACTTCAAGCGGCTCGGCGCCCGACTCTGGTCCGACATCACGCTGGCAGAGCTGGACGCCACCGGGCTGACCCTCCGGCGGCGCGACACCGGACCTGTCGTCGACCTGACTGCCAGGGAGCTGCAGATCGCGCTGCTCCTCGCTGACGGGCAGACCACGCGCCAGGCCGCGGCCGCCTTGTTCCTCAGCCCGAAGACCGTCGAGTACCACCTGCGGCACGTCTACACGAAGCTCGGCATCGGCTCCCGGGCCGAGCTGGCCGAGCGGATGCGTCGGGCCAGCTGACCGCGGCGACGCGGGACGTCATCCGAATCGTGGCTCAGGGGCCTCGATTGGTATGACGTCCCGCTGCGTCAGTCGCTGATCGCCGCAGGCTTGCCCGTCTTGAAGAGCGTGGCGATGTAGATGACGATCGGGACGGTCCCGGCGTTGCGGGCGTGGTGGACCTCGCCCTGCTCCTCGCGCAGCCATTGACCGGCCTTGACCGTGTAGGTCTGCCCGGGCTTGAGCCTCTTGACCACGGTGGCGTCGTCGCCGGGACCCTTGAGCACGGTCGCGGATCCGGTCTCGACGGTGTAGGTCAGCGCGCCCTCGGCGATGTAGCCGAGCTGGGCGCCGGGGTGGTGGTGCGAGGCGAGCGTGGAGCCCGGCATCACGACGACCTTGCTGAGCCCGAGGGTGCGCTTCGGGGCGCCCGGAGGCGCCGCGGCCTCCGCGAGGGACTGACGGGTGACGGTGACCGGGACGGGGTCGTCGGCCGAGGCCGCGGACACCGCCATGCCGGCGCCGAACCCGGACGCGATCAGACCGAGACCTGCGACGGGGACGAGGAGACGCTTCATGCCCAGGAGCGTAGGGACGCGCGACGTACGCCGCAGGTGATCGGGACTTGTCAGCCGAAACCCGTGCGACACGCGGGGTGGGCACGGCGTGTCGCGCGGGTTTCCCCGGGCAGCCGGGGAAACCCGCAGCCCCCCGGGGACGCCTCAGGGTCGGGTCCGGGGTGCTCCCCGATGCGGTCCGGGCTTCTGGCGGGCACGCTCGACACATGATCCGAGCCCACCAACTCACGAAGCGTTTCGCGGACAAGAACGCCGTCGACGGCATCGACTTCGTCGTCGAGCCCGGCCGCGTCACCGGCTTCCTCGGCCCCAACGGCGCCGGCAAGTCCACGACGATGCGGATGATCCTCGGCCTGGACGCACCGACGTCCGGCAGCGTGAGCGTCAACGGGCACCGGTACGCCGCGTCGCCCGCGCCGCTGCGCGAGATCGGTGCGCTCCTCGACGCGCACGCCATCCACCCCGGGAGGTCCGCCCGGGACCACCTGCGGTGGCTGGCGGCGTCCAACGGCATCCCGACCACACGTGTGGGCGAGGTGCTCGACCTGGTCGGCCTGGAGTCGGTCGCCGGTCAGAGGGCGGGCCGGTTCTCGCTCGGCATGGGGCAGCGGCTCGGCATCGCCGCAGCGATGCTCGGCGACCCGCCGGTGGTCGTGCTCGACGAGCCCGTCAACGGACTCGACCCCGAGGGCATCCGTTGGGTGCGCACCCTCGCGCGCCAGCTCGCCGACGAGGGCCGGACCGTCTTCATCTCCAGCCACCTGATGTCCGAGATGGCGCTGATGGCCGACCACCTGCTGGTGATCGGGCGCGGCTCGATCCTCGCGGACTGCTCGATGACCGAGTTCATGAGCGACCACGCCGCGTCGTACGTCCGCGTCAAGGCGCCCGCGCTCGGCGACGCCGCCAACCTCCTGACCGGCCGCGGCCTCGAGGTGACCCGCGTCGACGACGAGCTCCGGATCGGTGGGATGGACGCACCGTCCGTGGGCGAGCTGATGTTCCGCCACGGCCTGATGGTGCACGAGCTGACGCTCGTGCGCTCCTCGCTCGAGGACGCGTTCATGACCCTGACCGCCGACAGCGTGGAGTACCACGCGAGCACTGAAGGAGCCGTCGCATGAGCGCCACGCTGATGGAGTCCGGCGCCGTCGTCGAGCGGACCGACGTTCGCCGCCCCGGCCTGGGCGCCGTGCTGCGCTCGGAGTGGATCAAGCTGACAACCGTGCGGTCGACCTGGTGGACGCTGGTCGCGACCTTCGTGCTCGGCGCGGGGTTGACGATCCTGATGTGCTGGGGCAACGCCGACTGGCTGGCGTCCGAGGGTGCCGACGAGTCGCCCGGTTCGTTCATCACCTGGGGCATGATGATCGCCCAGATCACCGCCGTGGTGCTGGGTGCGCTCGTCGTGACGACCGAGTACGGCACGGGCATGATCCGGACGACGTTCGCCGCCGTACCTGCCCGCGGCCGGGTGCTCGCCGCCAAGTCCGTCGTGGTCGTGGCCGTGCTGTTCGTCGTCGGCACGGTGACCGCGTTCGTCGGCTACTTCGGCGGCAACTACTTCCTGGATCGCGAGGGCATCGGGATGTCGCTGGAAGGTGACGTCCTGCGGGCGATGTACGGCTCCGGCCTCTACCTCGCCGGCATCGGCCTCTTCACCGTCGCCGTCGGCTTCCTGCTGCGGCACACGGCCGGCACGATCTCGATCGTCCTCGCGCTGATGCTGATCCTCGGCAACATGGTCAACCTGGTGCCGGGTGAGTTCGGCGAGTGGCTGACGAAGCTGATGCCGGGTAATGCCGGCTCGGCGATCGCCACGCCGGTCTCCTTCAACCCCAACCTGTTGGACGCCTGGACCGGGTTCGCGGTGTTCGGTGCCGAGACCGCCGTACTCCTGCTGCTCGCGTGGGCGATGGTGCGGCGGCGGGACGCCTGATCGGCGTACTTGTCAGCCGAAACCCGCGCGACACGCCGTAGTCCCCCGGCGTGTCGCGCGGGTTTCACCGGTCGACCGGTGAAACCCGCCGCCGCCCGGCACCATGTCCCCGCGGCCCCGTAGGGTGCGGCCGTGGCGCTCCACCTGCACCGCGCACCGCGGACCGACCAGCTCGCCGACGCCCTCGGCGAGCTGCTCGCGTCGCCCCTCGACGACCCGTTCGCGACCGAGCTGGTGCTGGTGCCGGCGAAGGGGGTCGAACGCTGGCTCAGCCAGCGGCTCTCCCACGTCCTCGGTCGCGGCGAGACCCAGGACGGCGTGTGCGCGGGGGTCGAGTTCCGCTCGCCGCGATCGCTGATCGCCGAGCTGATGGGCACGACGTACGACGACCCGTGGGCGGCCGACGCCCTTGCCTGGCCGTTGCTCGAGGTTCTCGACGCCAGCCTCGACGAACCCTGGGCCCACACCCTCGCGCTGCACCTCGGGCAGCACCACGTCGGCGACGAGGCCGAGTTCCGGCGCGGCCGGCGCTACTCCGTCGCCCGCCGGCTGGCCGGGCTCTTCTCGTCGTATGCCACGCAGCGGCCGCAGCTCCTGGTCGACTGGCTCGACGGCCGGCTCACCGACGGCGCGGGCAGCGAGCTCTCGGCCGACCTGCACTGGCAGCCGCCGCTCTGGCGCGCGCTCGTGGCGACCGTGGGCCAGCCGCCGCCACACGTCCGGCACGCGGAGACGGTCGCCCGGCTCGAGGCCGGGCCGAGCGAGCTGCCGACGCGGCTGTCGCTCTTCGGCCACACCCGCATGCCGAGCACCGAGATCGCCCTGCTGGCCGCGCTCTCGACCCACCACGACCTGCACCTCTGGCTCCCGCATCCCAGCGACGGCCTCTGGCAGGCGCTCGCCGACGAGCGCGGGCCCGTACGTCGGGCGGACGACCGCGGCCACCGCGCAGTCGGCCATCCCTTGCTCGCCACCCTCGGGCGCGACGTCCGCGAGCTCGAGCGCAGCCTCGCCGCCGTCGACGCGACCGACCAGCACCACGGTGATCCGGCGGCTCCCGCCACGATGCTGGGGTGGCTCCAGAGCGACCTGCGCGCAAACGCCGTACGCCCCGACGGGCGCACGTTCGACCCAGCCGACCGTTCGGTGCAGGTGCACAGCTGCCACGGCGCCGCCCGGCAGGTCGACGTGCTCCGCGAGGTGCTGCTCGGGCTCCTCGACGACGACCCGACCCTCGAGCCGCGCGACATCCTCGTGATGTGTCCCGACATCGAGACCTACGCACCGCTGATCACGGCCGGGTTCGGCCTCGGTGATCTCGTCGAGGGCGGGCACCCCGCCCACCGGCTGCGGGTTCGTCTCGCCGACCGTGCGCTCACCCAGACCAACCCGCTCCTCGGCGTCGCGGCGCAGCTGCTGGACCTCGCCGGCGGCCGCACGACGGCGAGCCAGGTGCTCGACCTGGCCCAGGCTCCTGCCGTACGCCGTCGCTTCGGCTTCACCGACGACGACCTCGACGCCATCACGGCGTGGGTGCGTGAGTCGGGCATCCGCTGGGGCCTCGACAAGGAGCATCGGGCGCCGTACGGCGTCGACTTCATCCAGAACACCTGGCAGTTCGGGGTCGACCGGGTGCTCGTGGGGGTCGCGCTGTCCGACGACTCGCAGGGCTGGCTCGGCACGACCCTGCCGCTCGACGACGTCGGCAGCAACCGGGTCGAGCTCGCGGGTCGGTTCGCGGAGTTCGTGGACCGGCTGTCGGTGGCGGCCGACGGGCTCACCGGGACTCGCCCACTCCGCGACTGGCTGAGCGCGCTGGCCGACGGGGTGGCGGCGCTGACCAAGGTCGACCGCAACGACCAGTGGCAGACCGGGCAGGTCCAGCGGGAGTTCGCCCAGGTGCGCGCCGACGCCGCGCATCGCGAGGACCTCTCGATGCGGCTGAGCGATGTCCGGGCGCTGCTCGGCGCCCATCTCACCGGCCGGCCGACGCGCGCCAACTTCCGCACCGGTGGCCTGACTGTCGCGACCCTCGTCCCGATGCGGTCGGTCCCGCACCGAGTGGTCTGCCTGCTCGGCCTCGACGACGGCATCTTTCCCCGGCTGGGTCTGGTCGACGGCGACGACGTCCTCGCTCGCACCCCCCTCACCGGCGAGCGCGACGTGCGCTCGGAGGACCGCCAGCTCCTGCTCGACGCCGTGGGAGCGGCGACCGAGACGCTGGTGGTGACCTACACCGGCGCCAACGAGCACAGTGGCCAGAAGCGGCCTCCCGCCGTACCTCTCGGCGAGCTGCTCGACGCCCTCGACCGCACCACCCCCGAGCGGGTCCGAGACCGGCTCGTGGTCGAGCACCCGCTCCAGCCCTTCGACGCGCGCAACGTGACACCGGGCAGCCTCGGGGTGCCGACGCCGTTCACCTTCGATCCCGCGCTCCTGGTGGCCGCGCGAACCGCAGTCGGAGACCGGCCGGCGGCGCCGGAGTTCCTCGCGGCACCACTCGCACCGCCGGAGCCGGACGACATCGCGCTGGCCGATCTGGTGGGCTTCTTCAAGGACCCGGTGAAGGGGTTCTTCCGCGCTCTCGATCTCACCCTGCCCTGGGACGTCGACGGCGTCTCCGACGCGATGCCGGTCGAGATCGATGCCCTCGAGACCTGGGGCGTCGGCGACCGGATGCTCGCCGACATGCTGCGCGGGATCCACCCCGACCAGGCGCTCGGCGCCGAGTGGCGCCGCGGCGCGCTGCCGCCCGGCCAGCTCGGCTGGCGCAAGGCCGGGGAGGTGCGCGACGCCGCCATGCAGCTGGCGATCGCGGCGCTGACCCACCGGCAGGTCGACCCGAAGGCCTATGACGTCGACGTACGCCTCGACGACGGGCGACGCGTCACCGGCACGGTCGGCCCGGTGTACGGCGACCGCCTCGTCGCGGTCGGCTACTCACGGCTCGACGCCAAGCAGCTCATCGAGTCCTGGGTCCGGCTGCTGGCGCTGGCGGCCCACGACCCGGACCACAACTGGACCGCGCTGACCATCGGCCGTGCCCAGCGCGGGACGGTCCCCGCGCAGCGGTTGCTCGGCCCCGCGGTCGACGAGCCGCTCAGTCTGCTCACCGACCTGGTCCGGCTGTACGACGCCGGCCGTCGCGAGCCTCTCCCGCTTCCACTGAAGACGACGTTCGCGTGGGCGAGCGCACGGCTCCACGGCGACGACCCGCGCGAGCAGGCGTCGCGCCGGTGGAAGAGCGGGATGTACCCCGCCGAGGACGCCGACCCGGCGCAGGTGCGGGTCTGGGGCGACCACGCCCCGCTCGACCGGCTGCTCGGTCCGCCATCCCCGAGCGAGGCGGTCGAGGGCGAGGACACCCGCCTCGGCGCCTTCGCGGCCCGGCTCTGGCTGCCGCTGCTCCGCTCGGAGAGGGCCTTCTCCTGATGGACTCCTTCGACCTGCTCGGTGACCTGCCCTCCGGACCGACGACGACCGTGCTCGAGGCGAGCGCGGGCACCGGCAAGACCTTCACCCTGGCCGGCCTGGTGACGCGCTACGTCGCCGAAGGTCGGGCGACTCTCGACGAGATGCTGCTGATCACCTTCGGCCGGGCGGCCAGCCAGGAGCTCCGCGAGCGGGTGCGCGGTCAGCTGGTGCAGGCCGCCGAGGCGCTCGACGACCCGTCTCTGGTGGGCGGCAACCAGCTCCTCGCCCACCTGCTGCGGGGCTCGCCGGCGGAGCTGGCCGACCGCCGCGACCGGCTGCGTGACGCCCTCGCCGGCTTCGACGCCGCCACGATCGCGACCACCCACCAGTTCTGCCAGCTCGTGCTCCGCTCGCTCGGCGTCGCGGGCGACACCGACGCCGGGGTCACCCTGGTGGAGAGTCTCGACGACGTGGTGGCCGAGATCGTCGACGACCTCTACCTGCAGCGCTTCGGCCAGCAGCGTGACAAGCCCGAGCTCACCCGCGCCCAGGCGCTCGGCCTCGCGCGCGACGTGGTCGCCAACCCGCGCACCACGCTCACGCCCGAGGAGCCGCCGGCCGAGTCGGTCGAGGGCATCCGGCGGGCGTTCGCCGGCGACGTCCTCGCCGAGCTCGAACGCCGCAAGAGACGCCTCGGCATCCTGGGCTACGACGACCTCCTCAGCCGGCTGGCGATCGCGCTGGAGGACGAGGACGCGCCGGCCCGTGCCCGGATGCGCGGGCGCTGGCGGATCGTGATGGTCGACGAGTTCCAGGACACCGATCCGGTGCAGTGGGAGGTGATCGAGCGGGCCTTCGTCGGGCACTCCACCGTGGTCCTCATCGGCGACCCCAAGCAGGCGATCTACGCCTTCCGCGGCGGCGACATCGTCACCTACCTGCGGGCCGCGACGGCCGCCGACCACCGGTGGACGCTCGCGACCAACTACCGCAGCGACCAGCCGCTGGTGAGTCGCCTCGCCACGGTCCTCGGCGGGGCCGCGCTCGGCCACCCCGAGATCGTCGTACGCGACGTGCAGGCAGACCTCCAAGGTCACCGTCTGTCGGGTGCGCCGCGCAACGACCCGTTCCGGCTGCGCGTCGTGACCCGGGAGAAGTTCGGGGTCACCGGCACCCGCACGGTGCCGATGGACGAGGTGCGCGACCACATCGCCGCCGACCTCGCGGCCGACATCCAGCGGCTGCTCGCCGCCGGTGCGTCGTACGACGGACGCCCGCTCGAGGCCGGTGATATCGCCGTCATCGTCGAGGCGCACAAGGACGCGCGCGTGTGTCGCGACGCCCTGGCGGCGATCGGCGTACCCGCCGTCTACACCGGTGACACCGACGTCTTCGCCTCGCAGGCGGCGGCCGACTGGCTGTGCCTGCTGGAGGCGTTCGAGCAGCCGCACCGCAGCGGGCTCGTCCGGGCCGCGGCCACGACGATGTTCTTCGGCGAGAGCGCCGCCAGCCTGGCCGCGGGCGGCGACCGGCTCACCGACCGGGTTGCCGACACGCTGCGCCGCTGGGCCGATCACGCACGCGAGCGTGGCGTCGCTGCCGTGTACGAGGCCGCCATGGTCGGCGGCATGGCCGGACGGGTGCTGGCCTGGCGCGGCGGCGAACGCCACATGACCGACCTGGCTCACGTCGGGCAGGTGCTCCACGAGACCGCCCACCGCGAGCACTTCGGCCTGCCTGCGCTGCTCGACTGGCTGCGCACCCAGCGGACGGCCGGCGCCGCCGAGCGCAACCGGCGCCTCGACAGCGACGCGGCGGCCGTCCAGATCATGACGGTGTGGGTGAGCAAGGGGCTGCAGTACCCGCTCGTCTACCTGCCCTTCGCCTTCAACCGGCACATCCCGTCGCGCGAGGTGGTGCTCTACCACCGTGACGAGGAGCGGTGCCTCGACATCGGTGGCAAGAGCCAACGCGGGTTCAAGCAGGTCGAGGCCCGCGGCCGCCAGGAGATGGCCGGCGACGACATCCGACTGACCTACGTGGCACTCACCCGGGCCCAGTCCCAGGTCGTGGCCTGGTGGGCGCCGTCGTGGGACGAGCCGAACGGCGGCCTCTCCCGACTGCTGCGCGGTCGTGGCCGCGGAGATTCCGTGGTCCCCGACAGCTGCGAGCCCAAGGTCGCCGACGCCACCGTCCTGGCTCAGTTCCGGGAGTGGGAGGCAGCGGGTGGTCCGAGCGTCGAGGAGTCCACCCGTCAGCCACCGGCAGCGACGGCGACGGAGCCCGGGCGTGCCGATCTCGGCGTACGCCGCTTCGATCGCGGCATCGACGCGGGCTGGCGGCGGACGTCGTACTCCGGGCTGATCCGAGCCGCCGAGGAGACCCGGGGGGTCACGACCGAGCCGGAGGTCGGCTCGCTCGACGACGAGGTCGACGACGCAGCCCTGGTGGCCGAGCCGGAGGCACTCGGTGCGGACGTGCCGTCCCCGATGGCAGACCTCCCCGCCGGTGCGACCTTCGGGTCGCTGGTGCACGGCGTGCTCGAGACCGCCGACCCGCAGGCCCTCGACCTGCTCGCCGAGCTGACCACGCAGGTCCGCGAACAGCTGACGTGGTGGCCGGTCGAAGCCGGCATCGAGGAGCTCGCAACGGCACTGGTGCCGCTTCACCACACCCCGCTCGGGCCACTGGCCCCCGGCCTGACCCTGGCCGACATCGCCCAGCGCGACCGGCTCTGCGAGCTCGACTTCGAGATCCCGCTGGCCGGCGGCGACCTCGCAGGTTCGGCTGCGGACGTCACCCTCGCAGACGTCGGTGTCCTGCTGCGCCGTCACCTCCGGCCGGGCGACGCGCTGCTGCCCTACGCCGAGCGACTCTCCGGCCGCGGGTTGGCCGAGCAGTCGCTGCGCGGCTATCTGTCCGGCTCCATCGACGTCGTGCTGAGGGTGCCGGGCGAGACCGGCCCGCGCTACCTGGTGGTCGACTACAAGACCAACCGGCTCGGCGATCCCGACCGGCCGCTGACCGCCGCCGACTACACGCGCGACCGGGTCACCGAGGCGATGCTGCACTCCGACTATCCGTTGCAGGCGCTGCTGTACGTCGTCGTCGTGCACCGCTACCTGCGCTGGCGTCAGCCCGGCTACGACCCGGCGAGCCACCTCGGCGGCGTGCTCTACCTCTACGTCCGCGGGATGTGCGGTCCCGAGACGCCGCTGATCGACGGCCACCCGGCCGGGGTCTTCAGCTGGACACCTCCGGCTGAGCTCGTCGTCGCGCTCTCCGACCTGCTCGACGGGAGGCGGGGATGACCATCTCCGAGATCGAGGACCCACAGGACCATCGGCTGGTGCCGACGGCCGGCGGGCTGCTGCGCGTCTTCAACGATGCCGAGGTGATCGACGCGGCCGACATCCACGTCGCCCGGCGGGTCTGCGCGCTCGCGGGTGAGCAGGAGCCGCTCGTCGAGCTCGCGATCGCGCTCGCCGTACGCGCTGTCCGAGGCGGGTCGGTGTGCGTCGACCTCGCGACGGTCGTCGAGGAGTCGCTGCTCCCCGACCTGCCGTGGCCGAGGATCGAGCAATGGCGGACGGTGCTGGCCGAGACCGCGTTGACGCGGACGACCGACGGTGGCGCCACGGTGTTGCGGTTGCTCGACGGCCGGCTGCTCTATCTCGACCGCTACTGGCGAGAGGAGGAGCAGGTCTGCGCCGACCTGCTGGCGCGGCCCGCGCCGATCCCGGCCACGCGTGCGGCGACCGCCGTCCTCGAGATGGGGCTCGACCGGGTCTTCCCGAGCGAGGGGTACGACGAGCAGCGTGCCGCCGCCCGGGTCGCGCTGTCGCAGAGCACGACCGTGCTCACCGGCGGTCCCGGCACCGGCAAGACGACGACCGTCGCCGCTCTCCTCGCCCTCCTGGTCGAGCAGGCGGACCACGCCGGCCGGCCCGCGCTGCGGATCGGGCTCGCCGCCCCGACGGGCAAGGCGGCAGCCCGCCTCCAGCAGGCGGTCGAGGAGGAGGTCGCCAGGCTTCCCGAGTCCGACCAGGCCCGGCTCACCGGCCTGCGTGCCGTCACCCTGCACCGGCTGCTCGGCTCGCGCCCGGACAGCTCGGCCCGCTTCCGCCACCACCGCGACAACCGGCTCCCGCACGACGTCGTCGTCGTCGACGAGACCTCAATGGTGTCGCTCACGATGATGGCGCGACTGCTCGAGGCGGTGCGCCCCGACACCCGCCTGCTGCTCGTCGGTGACCCCGACCAGCTCGCCTCCGTCGAGGCCGGCGCCGTGCTCTCCGACCTGGTCGAGGGCCTGGGTGCGCGGTCCGACGTGCGCGTGGCTGCGCTGCGGACCTCCCACCGGTTCGGCGAGGCGATCCGTGAGCTCGCCGAGGCGGTGCGCACCGGCGACGCCGACCGGGCCGTCGAGCTGTTGCGAGCCGGCGACGAGCACGTCGAGCTGGTGCCGGAGCCCGACCCGGTGCCCCGGATGCGCGAGCTGCTGCTCGGGCCCGCACTCGAGATGGTCCGCGCGGCCGAGGCGGGCGACGTCGATCGTGCGCTCGCAGCGCTGGACCGCCAGCGACTCCTGTGCGCCCACCGCGAGGGGCCCTACGGCGTCCAGCACTGGAACCGGCAGGTCGAACGCTGGCTCGGCGAGGAGACCGGCGAGCCGATCTGGACGTCGTGGTACCCTGGTCGGCCGCTCCTGGTCAGCGCCAACGACTACGGCCTGGGGATCTACAACGGCGACACCGGTGTCGTCGTACGCCGAGGCGACGACGGCCTGCGAGCGGCGATCGCCGGCAGCATCCAGCGCCACGATCTGGCCACCGGTCGACTGGGCCAGCTCGAGACGATGCACGCCATGACCATCCACAAGAGCCAGGGCAGCCAGGCGGAGCGCGTCGTGGTCGTGCTGCCCCCGCCGGACTCGCGGCTGCTGACCCGCGAGCTCTTCTACACCGCGCTGACCCGTGCCCGCGAGCGACTCGTGGTCGTTGGGTCCGAGGACGACGTGCGCGCCGCCATCGCGCGGCGGGCGGTCCGCGCGACCGGCCTCCGGCTGCGGCTGGCCGATGGGTGAGCCGGAGAAACGCCGCCGCAACGTGATCCGGCTAGGGTCGACAGCAGATTGGAGAGTGTGATGCCCTTCCTGCTGCGCGTCGAGCTGCCCGACGTCCCCGGATCCCTGGGTCGCCTCGCGGGCGCCATCGGTGAGGCCGGCGGCGACATCGACGCGATCGAGATCGTCGAGAAGCGTGACGGTACGGCGGTCGACGACGTGCTGCTCGAGATCGCGCCCGGCACCATGCCCGACTCCGTCGTGTCCGCGGTCAACGGTCTCGATGGCGTCCGCGTGGTCTGGATCAGCCGCTACAACGCGGGCGGCAACCTGTTCCTCGACCTCGAGGCGGTGGAGGAGCTGACCGCCAACCCCGAGGGTGCGCTAGACCGGTTGATCGACCTGCTGCCGGTGACGTTCCGCGCCGACTGGGCCGCCCGGGTCAGCAAGGTCGATGGGATCGTCTACACCACCGAGGCCGCGCCGTCTGCACTCTCCTGGGTGCAGATCGACCGGGCCGAGCCGATCGACCACGACGACGAGAACACCATCGCCTGCGCCGCGCGCCTCAACAAGACCGAGATCGTCGTCATCGGCCGCCGTGGCGGCCCGGACTTCCTCGACTCCGAGATCGCGCGCCTCGGCCATCTGGTCGGGCTCGCGATGTCGATCTCGCGCGCGGCCAAGGCACACGCGCACTGAGCCAGATGACAGCGGCCCGCCCGACGATGTCGGGCGGGCCGCTGTCTGGTCGGGTTGGCTCAGCGCAGGTACGGCTTGTACTTCGAGCTGCCGAGCTTGATCGGAGTCAGATACGGGCCGGGCTTGACCGGCAGCACGGCCGACTGCATGAAGTGGTCGGACTGGAACTGCGACGCCGCGTTGTAGGTGTGGTTGACGTACGAGTACGACCCCTGCGGGGCGCCGAGACTCATGATGTAGTCGCGGCGGAACGGGCCGGGCTTGACCGGGAACACGAAGTCGTTCGTGGTCGGGAGGTTGTCGCCCCGGACGTCCGTGGTCGCGAAGCTGTCGTACCAGCCGTCGGTCACCAGCGTGCGGTGCACGTTGTTGTCCGGCTTGGTGTTGCTGGTCGAGTTGAAGTCGCCGCCGACGTAGACGCCGCGACCGGTGGCCGCGAACCGGGAGAGCTGGCTGTGCAGGAAGTCGGTCTGGCGCTGGCGCATGTCGTAGAGCCGGTGCGAGGAGCCCTTGTCCGCGCCGGACTGGAGGTGGGCCGAGGCGACGTAGAACTCCTCTGCGGTGGCCCGGTCACGCAGCAGGACCCACGGGATCCAGCGGACCTGGGGCGGCGAGAAGGCCGGCGGCTTGATGTACCCGTCGCTCAGCACCTGGTAGCGGCTGGTGTCGACGATGATCCGGGAGCCCTGGCTGCCCACGGCCTTGCGGGGCGTGGTGTAGAGGCCCTTGGCCGTCAGCTTGTACTTCTTCGGCAGCCGCTTCGCCAGGTCCTGGAACTGCCACAGCTTGCCGGCGATCCGCCACTTCGCGGCACCGGACGACTCCTGCAGGAGCAGTACGCCGGGGTCGGTCGCACGTACGGCCTTGGCGATCTTCGTGCGACGGACGCTCCAGGACGTGACGGTCTTCCGGTTGCCCTTCTTGTCGTTGGCGTTCCAGATGCGCGTGTTGAACGTCGCGATCTCCACCCTGCTGCCGGTGGCGGGCGGGACGACCGGGGTCGGCTTGATCCACGTCGTCGGCGTACCGCTGTTCTTGCCGTTGCCGTGACGGTCGATCTGGACCTTCACGAACGTGTAGTCGCCGGAGGCGGGCGTCACGAGGGAGGCGTGCGGCACGTCGAGCCAGGTCTGGCCGTCCGGCACGCCGAACTGCTCCACGTGCGTCTTGATCAGCCGGTCGGTGGCGATCTGCACGGCGTAGGTGTTGCCCGGACCCTTGGCGGCGTCCCACTCGACGTGGACCGATCCGTCGGGGTTGTTGCTGAGCTTGACGTGGAGGTCGCCGGCCTGGGCGGGCGCACTGGCCCCGAGCAGGAGGAGGCCGCTCACGAGGGCGGCCGTCAGCGCCGCGGCGATGAGCCGTGTTCGCATGTCACTTCCAAGTGGGTTGAGGGAGCACGTGTCACAAGTCGCCCATATTAGGTATGAATCCGCCCCAGCGCCCATTTTCCGGCGAAAGGGTGCTAGGCGACCGACCGGATCCGGGTGACGAAGACCGAGCCCAGGATCGCGGCCGCGAACGCGCTCCCGTAGAGCACGCAGTAGCCCACCGAGAACCCGTCGCCGTTGGTCTCGGTGACGCCTCCGAGGCCCTCCACGACGATCAGGATCGCCGCCGCGATGCCGGGTGCGAAGACCTGCGGCAGCGCGTTGGCGATGTTGATGACGCCGAGGTCCTTGCCGCGGTCGTCGGCGCCGGGCAGCACCTGGGTGATCAGGGCGAAGTCCACCGACGTGTAGATGCCGTAGCCGAAGCCCATCAGCACCGCCGCGATCACGGCGGTCGGCCAGCTCTGGCCGACCGCGAGCAGCAGGGACGCGCAGCCGCCGACGACGCCCGACCAGATCACGAAGACCTTCCGCTTGCCTGTGCGGTCGCTCCAGATGCCGAAGGTCACCGCGGTCGCCATCAGCACGGCGGCGTACGTCGCGGTCAGGATCAGCACGCGGTCGGCGGCCTCGTCCTTGTCGAAGCCGACGACGTCCTGCATGTAGTAGAGGAGGTAGAGCAGGCCGAGTGCGTTGCCGAGGTTGACCAGGAACCGGGTGAGCCAGGCCCAGGCGAAGTCGGGGTGGGCGCGCGGCGAGACCCAGAACGACCGCAGGAACGCGCCCCAGTCGAACGCCGCCGGCCGCTCGTTGGCGGTGAGCGGGAGGTCGCGGGAGTCCAGGCAGTAGGGGATGGTCAGGACGAGCAGGAAGGCGGCGGTGACGAGGTAGCCGGCGGCGATGCTGCCGGTGGCCGACGCGATGCCCGTGCCGCCGACGACGCCGACGGTCTGGGCGATCGCCAGGATGCCGCCGACCTTGCCACGGGCGCTGACCGGGACCTGGTCGGGGATCGTCGCGGTGACGGCGGCGAGCATGGCGTTGAGCGAGGCCTGGACGCCGCACCAGCCGAGCACCATCACGACGACGGTGTCCGCGGCGGCCAGCACCACCAGTGACAGCGCGCCCCCGAGCGCGCCGGCGATCACCCAGGGCAGCCGGCGGCCGGCGCGCAGCGTCGTCCGGTCGGAGAAGGCGCCGAAGACCGGGTTGCAGATCACCGACGTCGCCGCGCCCAGGCCGAGCACCAGCGACAGGATCTGCTTCTTGCTGTCGGCGTCGATCGCCTCGGCCTGCTGGGCGAGCAGCACGGAGATCGGCCCGAAGAAGCCGGCCCACAGCCCGATGCTCGCCAACGTCAGGAACGCGACCCAGCGTCCGGGCGGGTTCTGGGTCGGCTCGGCCAGAGCCGAACGGCGCCCTGCTGATCGAGGCGGTGGTATGTCGGTGGTCACAGCCGCAGTGTGGGGGCAGGTCGACCTCGGTGTGGCCGTTTCCACGCTCGCGATCGCACCCGATGTAACGCAGCAGCCCCGGCTGACGCTCTGGTTGTCAGACGCAACCAATCTTGAAGGGCGGACGACATGCGACACGCACGATCTGAAGGAACCCGGAAGAGGGCATTGCTGCCGACGCTCGGAGCCATGGTGCTCCTGGGAGCCGGAGCCGCGACGTTCGCGTCCCCGGCATCGGCCGAGGACGCGCCGCTGTGCGGGACCACGCCGGCCACGATCGTCGTACCCGCCGGCACGACCACCCCGGTCGACGGCACCGCGGGCGACGACGTCATCTACGTCAACGGGACCGCGACGGTCAACGCCCTGGGCGGCAACGACATCATCTGCGAGGCGCCGGGCGCCACGGCCACCACCGGCGGCGCATGGGACGGCGGCGAAGGCAACGACACGATGACCACCGTCTCGGCCGCGCTGGTCGGAGGACCGGGCAACGACACCCTCACCGCGGCGTACTCGTCCATCGAAGGCGGTGCCGGCAACGACCTCCTCCGCGGCGGCTCGGGCGCCAACACGCTCTCCGGCGGCGAGGGCGACGACCAGCTGAGGGGCGGTGTGGGGGTCGACGAGCTCGACGGCGGTCCCGGCAACGACACGTTCACCACCAGCAACAGCGACAAGATCCTGGTCGGGGGCGCGACGACGACCACGATCGACGCGAGCGCCGGGACGATCGACGGCCCCGACGGAGCGGACACGTACACGTCCAACCCGACGATCGTGGCCCCCGGCGACACCAACGAGGTCTTCATCGGCAGCAGCCGGCCCGACAAGTTCATCAGCTACGGCGGCCACGACCGGGTCTACGGCCAGGGCGGCAACGACACGTTCACGGTCGTCCACGCGAAGCTGATCGACGGAGGGCCGGGCGCGGACGTCATCGAGGCCTGGTTCGGCGGCACCGTGAAGGGTCGCGACGGCAACGACACCAT
This sequence comes from Nocardioides endophyticus, assembly GCF_039543845.1. NCBI lineage: Bacteria > Bacillati > Actinomycetota > Actinomycetes > Propionibacteriales > Nocardioidaceae > Nocardioides > Nocardioides endophyticus. The sequence goes on from NZ_BAABKN010000004.1 coordinate 65,219, forward strand.
CCGCACCATGATGGAGACCAAGGACCTGCCGGGCGTCGTCGGCGAGCCCTACGACATCGACGCCGGCCCCGGAACCGACGTCATCGTTGCTTCGTCGAGCTCGACTGAGGGTGTCGTCAAGGTGCCGACCGTCGCGACCGACCGATGGACCGGCATCGTCCGGGGCGGCAAGGGTTCGGACCGCATCGAGTTCGGTCCTGCCGCCTACTCGGTGCGTGCGGACATGCTGACCAAGAAGGCCACCTGGGCCGCCGGCGAGATGACCCTGCAGGGCGTGCAGGACCTGTCGGGCACCGGCAACAACGATCGCCTACTGGGCAGCAACGAGAAGAACCGCCTGCTCGGCGGCGGTGGCAACGACCTGCTCGCCGGCCGCGGCGGCAACGACATCCTGACCGGTGAAGACGGTCAGGACGAGGTGCGGGGCGGTCCGGGCAAGGACACCTGCAGCGCCGAGGTCATCAAGGGCTGCTGAGCCTGACCAGCAGCCGATGAGCCGGCGGGGTCGAGGCTTCAGCCTCGCCCCTGCCGGCTCAGACGCGTTCGAGCAGGAAGACCGGGATCTCGCGGTCGGTCTTCTCCTGGTACTCGGCGTACGGCGAGTACTGCGCGACCGCACGCTCCCACCACTCGGCCCGCTCCGTGCCCTCGGCGACGCGGGCGCGGTAGAGATGCGGCTCTGGGCCGTCCTGGAGCTCGACCTCGGGGTGCTCGAGGAAGTTGTAGTACCAGGTCGGGTTCTCGGGCGTGCCGCCCTTGGAGGCGACCGCGGCGTACACGCCGTCCTTCTCGACCCGCATGACCGGGTTCTTGCGGAGCTTGCCGGACTTGGCGCCCTTCGAGGTGATCACCACGATCGGCCACTCCGGCTTGCCCTGAAGGATGTTGGCCTCCTTGCCGCCGGACGCCTCGTACTGCTCGACCTGGTCCCGGACCCACTGGGTCGGGCTGGGCTCGTACTCGCCTTCGAGAGTCATGCCCACCAGAAGACCACCCGGCGAGCTGATATTCCAGCGGCGATAGCGTGCGGCCATGAGCGCTATCGACAGGGTGTCCGAGATCTTCGACGCCGATGACTGGGACGCGGTGCCCGGCTTCGAGGACCTGACCGACCTGACCTACCACCGCGCCAAGGCCCACGGCACGGTCCGGGTGGCGTTCGACCGACCCGACATCCTCAACGCGTTCCGCCCGCACACGGTCGACGAGCTGCTTCGGGTGCTCGAGCACGCGCGCCGGTGGAGCGACGTCGGCTGCGTGCTGCTGACCGGCAACGGGCCCAGCGACAAGAACGGCAAGTGGGCGTTCTGCACCGGCGGCGACCAGCGCATCCGCGGGCGCGCTGGTTATCAGTACGCCGAGGGCGAGACGGCCGACACCGTCGACAAGGCCAAGCTCGCCCGGCTGCACATCCTCGAGGTGCAGCGGCTGATCCGGTTCATGCCGAAGGTCGTCATCTGCGTGGTGCCCGGCTGGACCGCCGGCGGCGGCCACAGCCTCCACGTCGTCTGCGACCTGACGATCGCGAGCGCCGAGGAGGCGCGCTTCAAGCAGACCGACGCCGACGTGGGCTCCTTCGACGGCGGCTTCGGCTCGGCGTACCTCGCCCGCCAGGTCGGCCAGAAGTACGCCCGCGAGATCTTCTTCCTCGGCGACGAGTACTCCGCCGAGGACGGCGTACGCATGGGCACGGTCAACCGCGCGGTCCCCCACGCCGACCTCGAGAAGGTCGCCCTCGACTGGGGCCGCAAGATCAACGGCAAGTCGCCGACCGCGCAGCGGATGCTGAAGTACTCCTTCAACCTCCTCGACGACGGCCTCGTGGGCCAGCAGCTCTTCGCCGGCGAGGCCACCCGCCTGGCGTACATGACCGACGAGGCCCAGGAGGGTCGCGACCAGTTCCTAGAGAAGCGCGAGCCCGACTGGTCGCCGTACCCCTGGTACTACTGATCTGGCGCGTTTGTGCAGGTCAGACCGGGTGGTGGCTCCCAAGTCCGCGTCTGGTTTCCGCAAAAGGTCCGCAAGGAGTCAACGGTTTTCCACGGTGTGACCTATTCGAGTGGACGGAACTTGTAGCCACGGGTACTTTGGTACTTGAGGTTCAACCCGGCACCTCAAGTCAAGGAGCTTCCCTGCCATGGCTACCGCTACTGCGCCCATTAAGGTCGACGCTGCGACAGACGAGCTCGTCTCGCACGCAGCTCACTTCATGTCCCGCTCGAAGAAGGACATCGTCGACGCTGCCGTGCGCGAGTACATCGACGCACACCGCGACGAGATCAACGCTGGCGTCAAGGCTGCCCTTGGAAAGCTGAACGGCACCGACGCGGCTGCTGTCGCCATGATGACCGGCCTGAGTGCGGACGAGCTCGCCGTCCTCGGCGGATTGCCGAAGTAGTTGCTCGACCCACGCGCCGACATCGTCGGACCTGGCCACTAGATTCGGAGCATGGCCTCGGATCCGATCAGCGTGCGCCCGACCAAGCGCTGCATCGGCGATCTCGGCGTCGACCTGCCGGATCTCGGTCTGCCGCTCAACGAGATCGCGCACCCGGTCATCGTCAGCGCGCAATCGCTGCCCGAGCAGAGGGACGCCGGCGGTGCCGAGCGCGTGGTTTCGCTGTCTGACCGCGTCTGGTTCAAGGTCAAGACCTCGGACCACCGAGCAGCTGCCACCGAGCTCGGTTCCAGTGAGGTCCCCGACTGGACACCTCCGACCCGGGGCGCTTGGTGGATCGGCGCTGCAGGTCGGCGGCAGGACGACAGCCCTCAGCGCGACTTCTGTGCCGCGCTGAAGCGCGAGTGCACGTCTGGCAAGTCGGTCACCACGGATCACTTGCTCCCCGGTGACTGGGACTGGAAGCGCTTGAGCGCAGAGCAGGCCGTGGCCTGGCGGCGCGCCATGAAGCGGATGGTCATCGGTCTGATCGCGACCTCGCTCAAGACCGGACACACCGCCGTCGCCGAGTTCCGCACCCATCGGATCATGGCGCTCGTGCGGGCCAGCAACGGCCACGAGGCGTATCTCGCCATCGTCGCCGAGGGCGTTCCCGACCCGCAGATCATCGCGCTGCTGCTGGACTGCGTCCCCGGCGTGGACCGAGACGACTGGCAGGCCGAGCCTTCGGCCGTCGCCGGAATGAACCCCGGGCCAGGCGAGGTCATCTGGTCGACTCTGTTTCCATCAGAGATCGCCAGCGCCATCCTCGACCGCGACGACGAGTGACCTGACCGCCTGCTGCATCAGGTCGCCGGCTGCCGCGCGAGTCCGGTCCTCTTCCGTCGGTCACAGATGGCTGTAGGTGTTTAGCGTGGTCGTCGCGGACGAGTGCCCGAGCGCCGCCCGCTGGACCGTCACGACGTCACACCCGGCGGCGATGAGCCCCGAGGCGTAGAAGTGCCGCAGGTCGTGAAGTCGCACGTGCGGCAGCCCGGATGACGTCCGCGTGGCTCGCCACCGCCAATCGATGTCATTGTCGTACATCGGCCCGTCGCCGACGGTGAACAGCCAGGCGTCGGACGGCGGATCATCGGGCAGGAACCTCTCGATGTGCGAACGCAGCATCGTGACGAGCTCGTCGGGCAGGTGCACGATACGCTCCGAGCCGTACTTCGGCAGTCGGGCAACGAAGGTCGAGCCGTCTCGCTGCAGTTGGCGCGACACGGTGAGACGACGCGGCGCGAAGTCGATGTCCCCGACTTGGACCCCAGCCGCCTCGCCTTTCCACAGACCCGCGAACGCGCGGAGAGCGAGGTCATGCTCGGACCTCGGTCAGGACCGGGGGCTCGCGATCTGCAGGTGCGACGTCGGAGTCACCACATCGACGACGACTGTCCGACTCTGCGGGGCAATCCTGTCGCTGGCGGTCCATCTAGACGCGGGTGCCGACCCCGGCTGGGAGCTGGTAGGTCGCGTCGAGGACAAGGCCGGCGTGGGCCAGCCAGTGGGTGTCCTCGCCAGGATGCAGGGTGTGTGCGATGACGAGGTCCCAGGCGCGGCGCCACGGTTGGTCGGTGCTGATAAGGACGCCGTCGTCGACCGCGATCACGTCGCTGCTGATCGCCTTGACGTAGGGGTCGGCATACGACACCTCGGCGCCGCTGCGGCGGAGCCGGTCGATGATCTCGAGCGCGGGCGACTCGCGAATGTCCGCAACGCCGGGCTTATAGGAGACGCCGAAGACGAGAACCCGGGCGCCGGCGAGGGCGGTGCCGGCCTCGGCGAGGACGTCGCGGGCGCGCTGCACGATGCGGCCGGGGCGGGCCGCGATCGCGCGCATGGTGGCGTCCACGACGGGCGCCTCGGTGCGGTCGGCGCGCAACTGCCAGAGTAGGTAGTGCGGGTCGCACGGGATGCAGTGGCCGCCGACGCCGGGGCCGGGGGTGAACCTCATGAAGCCGTACGGCTTGGTCGCCGCGGCGCCGATCACCTCGGTGACGTCGAGGCCGAGGCGCTGGCAGACGTCGGCCACCTCGTTGACGTAGGCGATGTTGACGGCGCGGAAGGTGTTCTCGTGGAGCTTGGCCATCTCCGCTGCCTCGGGCGAGGACACCTGGTGCACCAGCGGGGCGGTGCGGCGCAGCACCTCTGCCGCGCGGCGGGTGCAGGCGGGGGTGAGGCCGCCGACGACCCGCGGGGTCGCCTCGACCGGGAAGTCCACATTGGCGGGGTCGATCCGCTCGGGCGAGAACGCCACGAAGACGTCGACGCCCGGCTCCAGGCCACGGGCGCGCAGCGGGCCGTCGAGCAGGTCGCGGGTGGTGCCGACGTACGTCGTCGACGTGAGCACGAGCAGCTGGCCGGGACGGGCGCGCTCGACGACGGCCTGGCAGGCCGAGCTAAGCGCGGTCAGGTCGGGGGTCAGGTGGTGGTCTACCGGGGTCGGCACGCAGACGATGATCGCGTCGGCCTCGGCGAGCCGGTCCGCGTCGCCGGTGACGACGAACCGGTCATCGCCCTGGAGACCGGCCAGCCGGTCCAGGTCGCGGGGGAGCAGGTCGACCTCGCCGTGCGCGATCGCGGTACGGCGGGGCTCGCTCACGTCGTACCCGATGACGCGGCCGCCGCCGGCGACGAACGCCACGGCGGTGGGCAGGCCGACGTAGCCGAGACCGACCACGCCGAGGGTCAGCGTGTCGGTCGACGCGGCTGCGGTCGGGAGGGTGGCGCCGGCGGCTGGACGCTCCTGGGTCTGCGACATGAGTGCTGCATCGGTCGGCCCGACGCCCGGTTGAGCGAAATGCGGATCTGGAAACGGATCGTGAACATTTCTCAGGTCCCCGGCGGGCCGGGCCGATAGCACGGGGGACGACCCCTTCACAGGAGACCACAACCCATGACTTCCTTCCCGACCCGCCGTGTCGCCCTCGGCGTCGCCGCCACCGCGTCCGTCCTCGGCACGCTCACTGCGGTCGCGCCCGCCCTGGCGGCCAGCCCGTCGTATCCCGTCGTCTGTGCCAGTGCGCACGTCGATGCTTCCCGCAACCAGACGACCACGTTCGACCTGAGCTGCGAGGACGCCGAGGGCAACGCCGTCGACTCCTACGTGGTGCTGACCCAGCCCGCCAAGGCGCAGGCCTTCACCGTCGACGCGGCCACCGGTGCCGTGAGCTACCGGCCGGTGGCCGGTGCCCACGGCACTGACACCTTCACCTTCAAGGGTGTCGACGGTCTGGGCGAGAGCGCCCCGACCACCGCCGTCATCACGTTCGAGAACGAGCGTCCGACCTGCGCCGCCGTCGCCCCGATCGCCGTCGTCCACGACGACGCGGTCGTGGTCCCGATCGAGTGCATCGACGCCGATGGCGACGCGCTGACCGTGACGACCGGCACCACCGGCGCCTCACACGGCACCGTCAGCATCGCGGACGGCAAGGTCGTCTACACGCCGGCCGCCGGCTACATCGGCGCCGACACCTTCAGCTTGCGCGCCGGCGACGGCGGCCTGCTCTCGAGCGAGGTGAACGTCGCCGTCACGGTGACCAACGCCCGCCCGACCTGCACCAGCGTCTCCGGCTCGACGGTTCACGACCGCGCGAAGATTCTCGTCGCCACGTGCACCGACGCCGACGGCGATGCGCTCGCCCACTCCGTCGTGGCCGCGGCCCAGCACGGCACCGTCACACTCCAGGGCACCAAGCTGACCTACAAGCCCGCCACCGGGTACGTCGGCTCCGACACCTTCACCGTCGCCGCCACCGACGGCCTCGAGGCAGCCGTCCCGGCCCGCTTCACCGTGAAGGTCACCAACGCCATCCCGACCTGCAAGGGCGGCGGCAAGCTGGCAGCGAAAGCAAAGGCGAAGAGCCCGGTCAAGATCACCTGCCGCGACGCCGACCGCGACGCGGTCTCCGTGGTCGTGGCCGCCGCCCCGAAGCACGGAGACCTGGTCCGCAGGGGCAAGGCCTGGTTCTACGTGGCCGACAAGGGCTACCGCGGCAAGGACACCTTCAGCCTCAAGGGCACCGACGGCGTCTCCAGCAGCAAGGCGATCAAGTACGCCGTGACCGTCAAGCCCGCCCGCAAGCGCTGACCCGACACCGCCCCGCCCACCCAGGAGCACGTTCGTGTCGAAGGCATCCCGCATGATCACCTGCCTGGTCGCCGCGGCCGTCGCGGTCGCCGGACTCACCAATCCGGCGGCCGCGGCCCCGCGGCCGGCAGCGCCCAGCCGCCCCGGTCCCCTCACGGTCGCGGCGGTCACCCAGGATGGTGCGGTCGTCGACTTCGGCCGCTCCACTGGCGTCGGCCGGGTCAGCTACCGGATCCGAGCCGACGGCAAGACGGTCCACCGCAGCCGTCGCACCTCCCGGGTGAGGGTGCCGCTCCGGTGCGGCCGCACCTACTACGTCACCGCCGTCGCCGTCGACGGCCGCGGCCGGCGCTCGACGCCCTCGCCGGGCGCCAAACTGCGCACCCCTGCCTGCCTCGACCGGACCAGACCGTCCACGCCCGCCCGGTTGACCCCCGCGGCCCGCACCAGCACCACCGTTTCGCTGACCTGGCCGGCGGCCAAAGACAAGGTCGGCGTCACCGGCTACCTCGTCTACCGCGACGGCGTCCTCCTCGGGGGCGCGACCGGGCGGTCGTACGTCGCCCGCAACCTGCGCCCGAGCACGGCGTACTCCTTCTCCGTCCGGGCGCGCGACCGCGCCGGCAACCGCTCGAAGCCGGTCGTCCTGCGAGCCTCGACCACCGCACCGCCGCAGGCCACCGGGGATGTTCGGGCCTACGTGCTCACCAGCGACGACGACTCCTTCGCCGACGCGCAGCAGCACTACGAGCAGCTGGACCGGGTCTTCCCGACCTTCTTCACCATGACCGCCGCCGGCGACGTCATCGGCACCGGGCGGCCCACGCTCACCACCTGGTTCCAGGACCGCGGCGTGCTGGTGCTCCCGCGCTTCCACACCGAGGACACCGCCGCCATCGAGGCCCTGGTCACCGACCCCGTCGCCCGCTCGTACGGCGCCCGGCAGATCGCGGCCGTCGTCGCCGCCGGCGGGTACGACGGCGCCAACCTCGACCTCGAGATGACCATGCCGCCTACCGGCACCGGCGGCCTGACCCAGGCCCAGCGCTGGGACCGGCTGCGTTACGGCTACACCGTCTTCGTGGAGGAGGTGGCCGCGCTCGTGCACGCCGGGGGCGGGCTGGTCTCCGTCGCCGTCTCGCCCAACTGGTGCACGCGCACCGACCCTGCCACCCGCGAGGTCCTCTACTGCACCGACTCCGCGTCCACGAGCACCCGGCGCGGCCGCGCGTACCTCTTCGACTACGCCCGCCTCGGTGAGGTCGTCGACGAGCTCTGGGTGATGGCATGGGGCCTGCACTGGGCCACCAGCGACTCCGGCCCGGTCGCCGACGTCCGCTGGCTCGAGGCGGTCACCGACTACTACGCCGACCTCTTCGAGGACCGGCCCGACCTGAGGGCCAAGCTGACCCTCGGGACCAACCTCTACGCGATGGACTGGTCTGAGTACGTGCTTCGCGCCGACCGGATCAGCTGGCCTGGGACCGCCTTCCCGGCGGCCCCGACCTGTGCCGACTCAGCCCGCGCGGCCCGCGCCCGGACGTCGTACGACGGTCTGCCCGGGGAGGGTGTCCTGGTCATCGACTGGATCTGCATCACCCGCTATGCCGCAACGTGGGAACACCGCGACGTCGACCCTACGAAGTTCACGGCGCAGGCCTTCGACGAGGCGTCCGCCGAAAACGTCCTGACCGCGCCTGACCCGGTCCGGCCCGGTGCCCAGCGGGTCCTCTGGTACGTCGACGTCCGTACCATCAAGCGCCGCGCGGCCCTGGCCGCGGCCGAGGGCTGGCGGTTCGGGTTCTGGCGCCTCGGCCGCGAGGACCAGGACATCTGGGCCATCGACGCCCTCCAGGACGGGAGCCTGTCGTGACCTCGCTGCTCGAGCCGGAGCTCGTAGCGCCGTCCTCGCCGACGCCCGCCGCCCCGCGCGGGATCCACTGGGGCCACCTGCTCTGGCGGGTCACCGTCGTCGCGTACGCCGCCGCGCTGCTGGTCTTCGTGCTGTCGCTGAAGGTCGACGACGCGCTGGCCGCCAACGTGGTGCTCCAGGTCTACGGCTACCTGTTCGCCGCGTACCTGCTCACCCGCATCGTGGTCGCCTCGCGCTACCGCCCCGACACGACGACCGTGCCCGACGAGCTACTGCCGACGCTCGTCATCGCCGTGCCGGCGTTCAACGAGGAGGCGCACGTCGAGGACACCATCGACGCGCTCTTCCGGGTCGACTACCCCGCCGAAAAGCTGCGCGTGGTCGTCGTCGACGACGGGTCCAGCGACGGCACCTGGGAGCGGATCGTCGCCAGTGGCGTCCGGCACCCGCTGATGGACGGCATCAGGTTCTCCCGCAATCGCGGCAAGCGGGCCGCGATGGCCGCCGCCGTCAGGGCCTCCGACCGGGCCGACCTGGTCGTCTTCGTCGACTCCGACTCTGTCCTCGAGTCGCAGGCGCTGCGCGAGCTGGTCAAGCCGTTTCTCGGTGACCCGACCGGCCGAGTCGGCGGGGTCACCGGCCACGCCGATGTCCAGAACCCCGGCACCAACCTGCTCACCCGGCTCCAGCAGGTCCGCTACTTCGCTGCGTTCCGAGTCATCAAGGCCGCCGAATCGCGGTACGGCGCGGTCACCTGCGCGTCCGGCTGCTTCTCGGCGTACCGCCGCTCCGACCTGCTCGAGGTGCTCCCCGAATGGGAGAACCAGCGCTTCCTCGGCCAGGAGGCCACCTTCGGCGACGACCGCGCGCTCACCAACGCACTGCTGCGCCGCCGCCGCGAGGTGCGTTACCAGTCGACCGCGGTCAGCGCGACGCTCGTCCCCGACCGGTGGCGGGCATTCCTGCGTCAGCAGCTGCGGTGGAAGAAGTCGTGGCTACGTGAGACGCTCTACGTCGTCCGCTTCGCCTGGCGGTGGCCGCTCGTCGCCTCGCTCGGCGTCTATGCCAGCGTCGCCTTCCAGCTCCTCGGCCCGCTCGTCGCGCTCCACTCGATCGTGCTGCGCCCGCTCTTCTGGGGCGGCTCGCCCTGGCTCTACATGATCGGCCTCCAGGTCGTTGCGGTGCTCTACGGCCTGCTATACGCCGGTGTGAAACGGAGCCCGCACTGGTGGGGCGGCATCGCGTACGCGTTCGTCTACTCGGCTGTCATCAGCTGGCAGATCTATTGGGCGATGGTGACCCAGCGAAACACCTCCTGGGGCACCCGCTCGTCGAACGTCTCGAACGAGGGCGAGCCGCTCGCCGTCGCCGAGGTCGTCGGCGATCCCGGCGATACCGGCCTCCCCCTCCTGTGTGCTCCCGGTCGCCGCGTGCTCTCCATTGAGGATGCCGCCGTCGCCGAGCGTCAGCCAGTTTCTGACTGGGGCGTCGCCACCACCCGCGACTGGGTCACCGGCGTCCTTGCCGTGCCGCTCAGTGCGCTGCCCGTCCTGTGGTGGATCTTCTGGCGATAGGCCAGCGACGCCGACCGCCGTCACCGACAGCCTGCGCACATGGACCTCGCTAGCCGTCTGAGCGTGACCGTCCGCGGCCCGGTCGACGCGGACCCCATCGTGTTTGTGCACGGCTTCGGCTGCGGTCAGCACATGTGGCGCCACGTAGCGCCCGCATTCGAGAACGACAACCGCATCGTCCTGTTCGACCTGCCCGGCTCCGGCTATTCCGACCTGTCCCTGTAAGACGCAGAAGCGTGTCCTTCTCGGCTGGCACAAGCTCCGGACAGGTCGACCGGCCAGCCCAGGGACCGTCAGTCGCGGTTGAGATCGAACCACACCTCGTTACCGGCCGACCCCCTCGTCGGCTTGTTCTCCACCAAGTCGAGGGGACGCGCCCGAGCGGTGACTGTAGCCGTCTTCGGCTCTCGAGCGGCGCGGCATGACGTGACCGCCTGACGCAGATGTCAGGACTACAACTGACCGGTAGCGCCTGAAGACGGGCGGCGCCAAGCCGCTCAGTCAAGCGGTCTCGCAGCTCACGCGTAAGCCGCTCAACGGTGGGTCCCGTCCGCCCCATCTCGCCGCACAGCGCGTCGAGGCAGCAGGCCGCGACCCGGCGGCCGAGCCATAGCGACGTCGATCGCGAGGGTGGCAGACCAAAAACCTTGAGGGCGTTCAGCGTCTTGAGGTTGACCCCGATCGGTGGACACCGGTTTAGGCGGCTTCTGCCGCCGGGGTGTTGGGCTCTTCGAAGGCTACGGGACTGATCATCTCGATCGATGAATGGCGCCTTCGACGGTTGTATGTCTCCTCGATCCAGCGGCCCACGCCGTGGTGGGCTTCGTGCTTGGTCGCGAAGTGTGGCGGTTGTAGTACTCGTGTTTCAGCGTGGACCAGAACGACTCGATCTGGGCGCTGTCCCAGCACACGCCGGTGCGTCCCATCGATACCCGGGCGCCGACCTCCTCAGCGGCTTGGGCGAGTTGGTCCGAGGTGTACTGGCTGCCGCGATCAGCATGGAAGATGACCCCGTCCACGTCGTGTCCACGCATCGTGCCAGCACGACGGAGGGCTCTCTCGACGACGTCGGTGTGCAGGGTCTCGGCGATCGCCCAGCCCAGCACCCGTCGCGAGCAGCCATCGCGCACCGCGCACAGGTACAGCCACCCCTCCCCGGTGCGTAGGTAGGTGATGTCGGAGGTCCAGACCTGGTCGAGGCCACCACGGTCGAAGACTCGCCCGACGAGGTCGGCGATGGTGTGCACGGCGCCGTCGCTGGTGGTCGTGACGAGATGCCACGTCGCGGGACTGATGCCCGCCACACCGGCTCCTCGCATGAGCTTCGCGACAGTCTTGACGCTCACGACCTCGCCGGCCTCGCGTGGGTCGGCCAGAATCCGTGGTGCCCCGTAGACCCCGTTCGACTCGCCGTGAGCATCGATGATCTTGGTCGTCAGATCGACCTGACGGGCCTGCCTGGCGGTGGGCCCGACCGCGACCCGCCGGGCCCACTTGTAGTAGGCGGACCGGGCAACGCCGAGGAGGTCGATCATGCGGGTGATCGGATAGTTCGTCTTTTCCGCCTCGATGAGCTCGTACTTGCTCACTGGGTCTGGTTCTCCGACGCGAAGAAGGCTGCTGCCTTTTTCAGGAACTCCCGATCCCGACGCAGCTCGGCGACCTCGACTCGCAGCCGGGCCAACTCGGCCTGAGGATCGGCATCAACCGCCGTCGGCGGGTCATCCATCCGGGCCCGCTCCACAGCGACCCACCTGCCCAGCAACTGCGAACCGACACCGATCTCGGCCGCGACATGAGCGATCGGCCGATCCGTATCGATCACCAACCGCGCAGCCTCGCGCCGGTACGCAGCCGTGTACGTCTTCCGTCGTGATCCCACAAGGACATCCTCCACCGCCCAGGCCACAGGACCCGAGCCATCAAGATGTCCACCAGATGGGGTCAACCTCACAGGAGTCGTACAGCCCAGTGGGGGTTACTGCAGCGAGCCGGTGATGCTTGTGGCGGTTCGTCCGACCTCGCGTGCGACGTCAGATGCTGGGTCGAGCTGCTCTTCTAGACGTAGCCCGGAGATGTTGACGGCGCCGACGACCGTTCCAGAGCGATCCGACACGGGCGAAGCGATGGCACTGACCCCGGGGCCGAGGCTATCGCGAATGAGAGCAACATAACCGGCGTCGCGAATGCTATCCAGACGCTCTTCGACTGCGGCGTAGCGATCTTCGCCGATCCGCTCACATCCCTCGTCCCGGCCCATGCGTGCAAGCATGGCAAGCCCGGTGGCGCTGGTATCGAAGGGTATCCGCGCGCCGATCGCCGTCATCGAGTTCAGCGGCGAGTCCTGGGTCCAGAACCTGTCGATTAGAACGATGTGATCGGTGACGGGCACAGCCAGAGAGACCAGCCACGGATGACCGACGGCAATGCGCCGGTGCAGGTCCATGGCGAACGCCGGTGCGGTATTGGCGAAGGCGGACGAATCCAGGTACGACATCGCGAGGTCGAGCGTGCCCGCGCCGAGCCTCCAGCGCCCTTCGCTCTCGATCACCATCCCGCACGCCTCCAGAGTCCGCAGCAGTCGATAGACGACGGTGCGCTCGATGCCTACTCGAAGGCTGATCTCACGGGGGGTCTGCGGCGGTTGGGCTCTGAGGCCGTCCAGCACCTCGTTGGCCCTCACCACCGACTGCACGAGTGTTCGTCGGTCCCCCAAGTGCGTTTGCTCCCTCAGATGTCTTGACGGCGGGTCGTCTGCTTTATAACGTCCAGTTTTACATACACACAGAACGTGCGCAATGCGCACAGCAAGAGAAGTGGTGATGAACGCCGAGACGGTCGGACAGCCATGGTCGAGATGAGGTGATAGGGGCGATTCCGAAGACGGCGACCACGTCAACCACAACATCTGAGGCCCCCTGGGTCGTCCATCGCGGTTAGCAACGTTCGTCTGTCTGAAACAGCGCCGCCCACTCATTCCAGAAAGAGATTCTGAATTGACCGCCGTACTGAATCCTCCGCCCGCGACTCTGGCGGAGGCGAGTGACGAGTTCCTTCAAACCGCGCTCGAGGAGGCGGAGCTGCCAGCGTTGTTGTGCGCACTTGCGCACGCCACCGGTGATCTGAGCCTCCTCGAGGGGTCGGTACGTCCTACTGGCGGGCCGCTCGGTGCCCTGGTCCCGATGCAGGGCGGCATGTCGGTCGAAGCCCAGAAGGAGGCGCGGCGCCGCATCCTTCACACGTTGCGGCGGCTGCGCGACACAGAAGTGACTCCGCTGGATCTGACAGCTCCGTCGGTGCTGCGGGAGCTGCTGACCTTCGTCACTGGCCCGGTCGATGACAGTTACGTGCCGCTGATGGCACACGAGCTCGGTCTTCCTCGCGACGCGGGGGAGCCGCAATGGAACGTCCACGACACACGTCCTGGCGCGAAACTGCGGGCCGCGGTGATCGGTGCCGGAATGTCGGGCATGGTCATGGCACACCGGCTGCGGCAGATCGGCGCGGACGTGGTGGTCTTCGAGAAGAACGACGACGTCGGTGGCACCTGGTTGGAGAACGTCTACCCCGGGTGTCGGCTCGACACCACCAATTTCGGGTACAGCTATTCGTTCGCCCAGGTGGCTGACTGGCCCCAGCAGTACTCGCCCGGGCCAGCGATCCTCAGGTACTTCCAGCGGGTGGCGAACGATCTCGACCTGCGTCAGGTCGTCCGGTTCAACACCGAGGTGAACCGACTGGAGTATGACGAGCAAGCCGGCACATGGGCGGTCACCACGCGAGCGAACGGCACGACGGAGACCATCGAGTCCGACATCGTCGTCAGCGCGGTGGGCCAGCTCAACCAGCCCAACATCCCCGGCATCGAAGGACTCGACGGCTTCGACGGTCCCGTCGTGCACACCGCACGGTGGGACTCGTCGGTGGACTTCACTGATAAGCGCGTCGTCGTGATCGGCACCGGGGCCAGTGCTTTTCAGGCGATCCCTCACCTCGCCGAATCTGCAAGCCACACCACCGTCCTGCAGCGCACCCCGCCGTGGATGCTTCCTGCGCCCGACTACCAGACCGCCATCCCCCAGGGCCTTGGGTGGCTGTTGCAGAACGTGCCGCACTACCACCGCTGGTACCGCTTCCAGCAGTTCTGGATGACCGTGGAGGGCCGTCGGCACTACGTCACCGTCGATCCGGCCTGGGAGTCGCCGGTGTCGGTGTCGGCGCAGAACGAAGAGCTGAGGCTCGCGCTGGAGGGCTACCTCCACGAGCAGTTCGCCGACCGTCCCGACCTGCTTCCCCACGTGATTCCGGACTACCCGCCCGGCGCGAAAAGGATGTTGCGCGATGACGGCACCTGGGCTCGCACGCTCAAGCGCGACGACGTCGACCTGGTCGTGGAGCGGATCGACCGGATCGAGGCGAACGGGGTCCGTACGACGGACGGCGCGCTGCACGAGGCCGACGTCATCGTGCTCGGCACAGGATTCCGGGCCTCTGAGTTCCTCAGCCCGATGACCGTGGTGGGTCGTGGCGGGGTCGAACTTCGCGAGGCGGGAGGCACCGATGTCCGGGCCTACCTCGGGGTCACCATCCCCGGGTTCCCCAACCTGTTCTGCCTGTACGGGCCTAACACGAACCTGGTCGTCAACGGCAGCATCGTCCTGTTCTCGGAGCTGGGCACCGAATACATCATCGGGTGCCTGCGGATGCTCACGGAGCGGGGCGCCCAGGCCATGGAGGTGGCGCCCGCCGTGTTCGAGGCCTACAACCAGCGCATCGACGAGGCGAACGCGCTCATGGCGTGGGGTGCCTCGGGGGTCAACAGCTGGTACAAGAGCGCGTCGGGACGCGTGTCGCAGAACTGGCCACTCACCGTCGTGGACTACTGGGAGATGACCCACGACGTCCGCCCGGAGCACTACATGTTCTCGACTCAATCGGGATCTAGTAGCGAGGGCCATCAACAGAGTCCAGGGTCGGGGGCGCCTCGCGCCGCTCGCGGGGTGGAACGATGACAGCGTCGGCGCGCGTGTCCGACGTCGAGCATGGCTTCGTCGATGTCGGTGGCATACGTACGAGTTGCTATGCGGCCGGCGATCCGACTGCTACGCCGGTCCTCCTCCTTCACGACGGAGCTTGGGGCGCCGACGCGATGCTGTCGTGGGGGGATGTCATCTCAGATCTAGCAGCGGACCACCGTGTCGTGGCACCCGACCTTCCCGGGTTCGGACAGACAGACAAGGTCGTCATGTTCGGCCGATCACCCTACGAGCACCGGCTGCGTCACATCGCGGGTCTTCTTGAGCAGCTGGACCTGAATGGTCCGGCGCATGTGGTGGGCACCTCGTTCGGTGGGTCGTTGGCGCTGCGAGCGGCGTTGGGTTCGGCGTGGCCGATGGCGAGCGCCACGAGCGTGGCCGGCACGGGCGGACCGTGGCGGGTCGACCTGGCCAAGCAGTTGCTCGCCGACCTGGAACCGGGCCGCAACTACATCGCTCGTGTCGTGGAGGTGTTGACCAACACCACCTCCGGTCTCGACGACCACATCGACCGACGCTACGAGAACTCCCTCATCCCAGGCCACTACGCGGCCATGGTGTCGCCCAGGCTGAAGCATCCGGACGCAGCGCCGACTGCCGTCCACGACGACTATCCCGCGCGTCTCGCCGACGCGACCGTCCCGATCTCCGTGATCACGACCAGGCAGGACCAGCTGGTGGAACCCGACTGGCCACGCCATGTGCAGGCGGTAGCACCGAATGTGGCGTTCCACCAGATGGAAGGACCGCACTCGCCGAACATCACCCACCCGAATGAGGTGGCCGCCGCCTTGCGTGTGATCTTCAGCGACGCGCGGGGAGCAAACTCCGAGGTCTGAGCGCTCCCTGTCCCCTCAGCAAGCCACGAGCGCCACAAGTCGTCTCGACGGGTGGCGCCTCGTGGGTGGTGACGTGGAGGAGCTTTCGCTGACGTGAGAGCCGCGAGCCGGGACCTGGCTGTGCGCCCCACCCCAGCCTCGTTCGTAAAGCTCTGCATCGCCCAGCCCGATCTGTCGATGCTCCGCCATTGTCTCTCAGAGCCACGGTCCGAGGTCAGGAACGTCGGTCAGCCCATGGGGACGGCCGGCTAGGTAGCCCGCGATGTCGGGCAGCGGGCCCACCGGGACGAAAGGCAGTCCCCTCTTCGCAACGATGTCCTCGACAAGCGCAGCGAGGAACTCCTCGGCGAGATCGGCAAAGGTCACCCCTGTGCCTAGATCGATCGCGTGGACGCACACCTCGCGAGCCCGCAGCCACGGGATCTCGGTCGCCGCAACGGCGCGACCTTGGGCAGTCAAGACCTCGGCTGACCAATCCTCTTCGTCTAGCTTGCTCATCGCCGTAGCGAGCGCCTCCGCGGAACGGGCCAGCCGCCGCTTCAGCTCCTCAGCGGGCAATCGAGATCCCGCCTCGATGTCAGCACCGCGCTGGTCAGGGGAGGAGTACATCGGGGTCCGCTGACCGGTTCGGGCCCAATGGACGAGGTTGCCGAGAGCATCGGCATTGGCTGCGACGTGCGCGATGACGTGCTTGCGGGTCCAACCCGGTAACCGACTCGGCTCCGACATCGACGCGTCGCCGAGCGACGCGACGGCTGCGTTCAGCGTCGCGGTTCCGCTGTCGACCCAGGTCAGCGAGTCATGAAGGGTCCGCATCAAGAATCCGTGACGACCTGGTTGGTGCACGCACCGATGCCGGCGATCTCGGCCACGACGGTCTCGCCTCCGACGAGGTAGGTCTGAGGGTCGCGAGCGTGCCCGACACCGGCAGGCGTACCCGTCGCAATCAAGTCGCCCGGATTGAGCGTGATCACGGTGGAGACGTACTGCACCAGGGCGACCGGATCGAAGAGCAGGGTTCCGGTGTCGTCGTCTTGCATGATCTTGCCGTCTACCGTCGTCGAGACGCGCAAGGCGGGGCGCACGCCGCCGACCTCGTCGGGAGTCACCAGCCACGGGCCCACCGGCGTCGACGCTTCCCAGATCTTGCCTTGGGTCCACTCGACGGTCCGGAACTGCCAGTCGCGAACCGAGATGTCGTTCATGACGGTGAATCCGGCGATTGCATCGGCCGCCTCACTTTCGGTCGCCCGGCGTACTCGTCTGCCGATCACCACTACCAGCTCCACCTCCCAATCAAGCGCGTCCGTCTCGGCGGGCTTGACGATGGGATCGTTCGCGCCGATCAGCGTCTCGGCGAACTTCGGGAAAAGTGTCGGGTAGATCGGCAGTTCGCGCCCCATCTCTTGGATGTGGTTGCCGTAGTTGTGGCCGACGCAGATCACCTTCGACGGCTGCACGATGACTGGCGCGAAGTCCGCATCCTCTGAGGCAAAGGTCGGGGCGTCCGCGACCGGATCGGGACTGCCTGCAGCGAGGTAGGGGCCGAGGTCGTCGTAGCCGAGGTCGACGAGCGTGCCGCCCTCTAGCTTGACGGCACGGGTGCCGGACTCGGTGCGGATCGTGGCAAGCTTCATGTCAGACGTCCTTGTGCGTGCGGTGGAGTCGGAGTGCCTCGAAGATGGGCGCGTCGGAGAAGCGGAACAGGTCGAGCGCGCCGGAATCGGAATCGGTCGAGCCAGCCTCGGAGCGGGCGGAGCATGCCTGCCACGACGGCACGACGAAGAGGTCGCCGCGCGTGACTGACCAAGTGCTGTCACCGACAGTGACCGTGCCGGAGCCGTCGAAGACTTGGTAGACCGATGATCCGGTTTCGCGGACCGGAGCGGTCTGCGTACCGCGGGCGATCCGGTGGAACTCGGCGCGGATGGTGGGCAGGACGTCGCTGCCGTCGTGCGGGTTGGAGTAGCGCACGGCCGCATGACCTGGCTCGACGGTGCCGGCGTAGCCCGCCTTCTCCAAGAGCAACTGGTCTTTGAGCGCAGCGTCGGTGTGCTGCCACTTGTACGACAAGAGGGGCGATCCCGGAGCGTCGACGCGAACGGCGACCGGCCGCAGGCCGGGATGTCCCCAGAGGCGCTCGGACCGCGACCGCTCAGGCGTGATCCGCTCCTTGACGGAGATCTCGTCACGGCCGAACTCGAAGAACTGCGCTTCGGTGAGGTACTGGAAGGGGATATCGAGGCCGTCGATCCAGGCCATCGGCTCGCTGGTGGCGTTGTGGTGCGCATGCCAGTTCCAGCCAGCCTGGGGGAGGAAATCGCCGCGGTTCATCGGCACTGGGTCCCCACCGACCACGGTCCACACGCCCGAGCCCTCGACGACGAAGCGGAACGCGTTCTGAGTATGGCGGTGCTCAGGGGCGTCCTCGTCCGGCATGAGGTACTGGATCGCCGCCCAAAGCGTGGCGGTTGCGAACGGGCGGCCGCCGAGTGTCGGGTTGGCCAATGCGATCGCGCGTCGCTCTCCACCGCGGCCGACCGGCACGATCTCGCCAGCCTGGGCGGCGAGACGAAGCAGGCTCTCCCACCGCCACAAGTGTGCCGTCGCTCGCGGGCGCGGGTGCACCGGCATGAGGTCACCGATCTCGGTCCACAGCGGCACCAGGAGCTCCTGCTCGAAGCCGCGGTAGAGCCGCTCGAGAGCCGGGGTCACGTCCGGTTGGTCGGGTGCGGATACCGCCTGGAGCCGGACCGGACTGTGGGTCGTCGTCATATGGCTTACATTGGGTCGCGTGGCACCAGCAGAACCCAAAATTCTGCATGATGGAACGGACTCGACATGGCGAATAAGGACCCGAAGATCCAGCCAGCCTACGTCGTCACCAGCGCGGACCACGCCTTGCGCGCGGCGGTCATGCTCCAACTGGAGGGCGGGCACTCGGTGAGCGATGTCGCCGAGCGACTCGGCGTGGCGCGCTCTACGGCCCACCGGTTGTTGCAGACGCTGGTCTACCGCGACTTCGCGGTGCAGGACGACCAACGCCTTTACCACCCTGGCCCGGTCCTCGAGCTCGCCACACACTCCCAGTCCCACGTGTCGCGGCTCCGTGGCGCGGCGCTGCCGCACCTGCAGCGGCTGGTCGACGTGCTCGGGGAATCGGTGAACCTCACGATCCGCACCGTCGACCGGACCCGCTTCATCGCGAGCGTCGAGTGCCAACAGATCCTGCGCGTCGGGTCCCGTGAGGGAATGGTGTTCCCCGCACACAAGACGTCCGGCGGCCTCGTGCTGCTCGCGGACCTGTCCCCGGAAGAGGTTGACGACCTCTATTCTTCGGAGAGGTACGCCCAGCGGCCCGAGGAGCGGCCCGACCCGGTCAAGCTCCGAGCGCTGCTGGCACGGGTCCGCAAGTCCGGATTCGCGCTCAACAACGGTCTTTCCGAACGCGGCGTGATCGCACTCGGCGTCGCGGTCCGCGGCGTCGACGGTCGCGCGCAGGCCGGGCTCGCAGTTTCCATGCCATCGGTCCGCTACGACCGGCAACGGCTCCCGTCGCTCGTCGCGGCCCTCAACCGTGCTGCCGGTGCGATCGAGGCCGACCATCTCCCCGCCGGGAGCGGATCCTCGTCGTGACGCCCATCGGTCCCCCGGGCCGTCATTGTCGCGGCGTGTCCCGGGTCGTGCTGAATTCGCTCGATCGGTAGCGAGCGAGGGTCCACGACGATCGAACGCCCTGAGACTCCTCGACAGGTCTGAACAGCGCCACACGATGACAGCTCCTCCTGAAGTACTCGCCGCGCCTGCGCGGCCTACCTAACGGTGCGGCGCTTGGGGCGGCGGGAGGGGCGAGGGCCAGTCCGAAGCGCAGGTTCCGCAGAGCAGAATTGCACGTTCCTCGGAGTGACCGCCGTCACGATGGTTACGTGAGTACCCCGCCAACGACGCCGCGAGCCGCAGGGCGTCGCGACATCGAATCAGGTCAGGATCACTCGGGCAGATGGGTATCCCCATGCGTCATCTGACCGATGTCTTCGCCCTCGTCGCGAGGGAAGTTGTGCTTCCCATACAACGCCAAGGGAAGACCCGGCCGAGCGCGGAGATCCGACGAGGCGAGCTTGATCACCAAAACAGATCCGGGCGTCGCCGTTGGAGCCAGTGTCTGGTGATGCACCCGATCATTTGTCGCTCTTGAGCGGCAAGGGCGCACAAGCCCCTGCTGCCGTCAATCTGGAAGCAAGCCCATGAAGGAGCCATGCCGTGCCAAGCACTGAGTCACAGGAACTGAACAACCTCTACAAGTCGATCTCCGCGCGATCGCAGACCGAGCCTGCTCCGGAGCTGTGGATGATGCGGGCGATGTTCGAGGAGCTCGTTGCGGTCGGGCGAGAGCCGGAGGACGTCACGTACGCCGAGGTCGACGTCGACGGTATCCATGCCCTGTGGGTCAAGCCGGTCGGCGCGGCTGCTGACCGGGTCATTCTGTACGTGCACGGCGGGGCGTTCGTGGGGGGATCGTCTGCGAGCCATCGCAAGCTGACCGGTCATCTGGCCAAGGCGAGCGGGGTGCAGGCTTTGTCGATCGACTACCGGCTCGCTCCGGAGAATCCCTACCCGGCTCAGCTCGAGGACGCGGTGACCGCGTTCCGCTGGCTGCGGGCGCAGGGATTCGCTGCCGAGCGCATCGTCACTGCCGGCGATTCGGCCGGGGGGAACCTGTCCATCGCCACGGCGCTGAAGCTCAGGGATCTCGGCGAGGACCTGCCCGGAGCGATCATCAGCCTTTCGCCGTGGCTGGACATGGAGGGGCAGAGCGAGTCCTTGGACAGCAATGCTGCCACTGATCTCCTCATCAGCCGCCAGGGTATGGCCGCGTTCACCTATCTACTGCTGGGTGAGAGTGGTTCCCGGACGGATCCGCTGGTCAACATCCTGCGGGCGGACCTCGAGGGTCTTCCCCCCGTCTATCTCGCTGCCGGCGGCGATGAGGTGCTTCGCGACGACTCGGTTCGTTTCGCCGAGCGCGCGCGCGACCAAGGTGTGAAGGTCGAGCTGACTATCGAGTCCGGCATGCAGCACGTCTACGCACTGCGCGTCGGTGCGGCGCCCGAGGCGGACCAGCTGATCGAAGAGCTCGCTCGGTGGGTCCGCCCGCTGATCGATCTGAACTAGTTGACCCACGAACATAGGAATCGATCCTGCAATGTCACACACAGCGCACTCAGCAGCCTCGGACAACTACATCGAAGCTCTCGTGGTGGGTACCGGGTTCGCCGGGCTCCGCACGCTCATCGAGCTTCGCAAGCTCGGCATCTCCGCGCTCTCCTTGGAGGCGGGCAGCGATGTCGGCGGCACCTGGTACTGGAACCGTTATCCCGGAGCCCGGACCGACAGCGCCGCGTGGACCTACGCCCTTCGTCTGCCCGAGGTGGAGGCCGAGTGGACCTGGTCAGAGAAGTACCCCGCTCAGGAGGAGGTTCAGCGCTATCTCGCCTTCGTCGCCGAACGCATGGACGTGCGCCGCGACATCCGTTTCAACCAGCTCGTGACCTCGGCCACCTACGACGAGGAGTCGAATCTGTGGACGGTCACGACCGAGTCCGGCGACACGTTCACCTGCAGGTACTTCATGCCGGCGCTGGGACATCTGAGCAACCCGAGCATCCCGTTCGACGGCGCTGAGAACTTCAAGGGAGAGATCTACCTCACCTCGAAGTGGCCGCAGGAGAAGGTCGACTTCACCGGCAAGCGCGTCGCAGTGGTCGGCACCGGCTCCTCGGGTGTTCAGGTCATTCCCCTGGTCGCCCAGGAGGCCGAGCACCTCACGGTGTTCCAGCGGACGCCGAACTACATCATGCCGGCCCAGAACCACGCGCTGGATGAGGACTTCCGCCGTGAACTGCGGCAACGGGCCTCGGCCGAGTGGGCGAAGGCCAACAACCACTTCTTCGGATTCGCCATGGACCCGGCCGGTCGCACTTACGACGACGTCGCCTCGGAGGAGGAGCGGGAGCGCATCTTCGAGGAGGGGTGGCAGAAGGGCGGTTTCCACTTCGTCTTCGAGACGTTCGACGACATCGTGCTGGACCAGCGGTCCAATGACGCGGCGAGTGAGTTCATCCGCACGAAGATCCGGGAGACGGTGAAGGACCCGGCCACGGCCGAGCTCCTGTCCCCTCGCGACCACCCGTACGTCTCCAAGCGCCCCCCGTCGGGGACGGACTACTACGAGACCTACAACCGAGACAATGTGACGCTGGTCGACGTGAAGCCGGTCCCCATCGAGGCATTCACCCCGACCGGGCTCCGTACCAGTCGTGAGGAGTACGACTTCGACGTCATCGTCCTTGCGACAGGCTTCGACGTCTCGACCGGGTCCTACGCGCGGATCGAGGTCACAGGACGCGACGGCAGGAAGCTGACAGATGCCTGGGCCGGCGGCCCCGAGACGTTCCTGGGCGTCAGCGCGCCGGGGTTCCCCAACATGCTCATGGTCTGTGGGCCGCAGACCCCATACGTCAACCACCCGGTCGCGGTCGAGAGCGTCGTCACCTGGCTGGGCGGGATGCTGGAATGGCTCCGCGACAACGGATACGACCGGGTCGAAGCCACATCGGAGGCGGCAGAGCAGTGGTCGGAGCTGATCGAGCAGATCTTCTCCGCGACACTGCTCTCGGCCGGAGCGCAAGCGAACTCCTGGTATGTGGGTGCGAACATCGAGGGCAAGCCGCGCCGAGCACTGTTCTACTTCGGCGGCAGTGCCGGATACGCCGCCGCCGCTAGCGAGGTGGCCGAGAACAGCTACCGGGGCTTCAGCTACTCGAAGGTCTTCGGTGGCGGGCCGGGTGACGGAACGCAGCTACCAGACGCAGTCGCTCCTGTTGCGGCGCACAGCTAACAGGAGGTCGGAAGCGTGACAGACTCCGGACCCGTACCGATCTACAGCAGATTCGTCAACGTAGGCGGCATCCGAACCCACTACCTGGATGCCGGCGACGGGCCGCCGATCGTCCTGCTCCATTCCGGCGAGTTCGGAGGAAGCGCAGAGCTTTGTTGGGAGTACAACATCGCCGCGCTTGCGACAGAGCACCGCGTCATCGCTCCTGACTGGCTCGGATTCGGCCAGACAGACAAGCTCCGCGATTTCGTGTCCGGGTCAGAGCGCATGATCAACCACATGGCCGCGTTCTTGGAGACGATGGCCATCGATGAAGCGGACTTCGTCGGCGTCTCCATGGGCGCGACGGTGCTCCTACGAGAAGCTGCTTCGAACCGCTGCCGGTTCCCGGTACGACGAATGGTCGTCGCCAGCGGCGGAGGCTTCATTCCAGACAACGAATTCCGACGCTGCAACATGAACTACGACGGCACCCCGGACATGATGCGCACTATCGTCGAGGCCAACTTCGCCGACCCGCGATGGCACAACGACGAGGAGTACATCGCTCGACGGGTCGCTGCTAGCAACGCACCCGGCGCCTGGGAGGCGGTCGCCGCCGCACGCTTCAAGTCACCGGTGCTTCCACCGCGTACTGAGTTCGGCCAAGCCGACACCATCGAGTACGAGAAGATTCCGTACGCCACACTCGCCGTGGCGGGCAGCGAAGACAAGCTGCGTGAGCCCGGCTACCACGAGGCCCTCAGGCGGATCCCCGACTCTGATGTGGTGGTACTCGACGGAGCAGGCCACCTGCTCAACATCGAGTACGCCGACGATTTCAACGCCCTGGTATGCGGGTTTCTCTCGTAGTTCGGAACCGGCTGTTTACCGGCGACCCCCCGGCCTTGCGGCCCCATGCCGCATCCCTGTTTGTGCAGTGAATTTTTGAATCGAGGATAGGAAAAATCATGACTGGATATGTGCTCTTCGATGTCCAAAACGTCTTGGACGAGGAGGCCTTCAAAAACTACGAATCGCAGGTCGTGGCCACGACGGCGCAATTCGACGGCGTCTATCGTGTGGTGTCGGGCGATGCTCGAGCCCTCGAGGGGAGCTGGGACCCGAGGTTCGTGGTGCTCATCGAGTTTCCGAGTCGAGAGAAGGCCGAGGAGTGGTACGGCTCCGAGGCTTACGCGCCGCTAAAGAAGATCCGCCAGTCAAGTGCTGACTGCATTGGGGTCATCTTTTCCGGTGTAGGAGGATAGTGATCGAATCGACGAGCTGAACCGGGGATCCTCACCTGAACGACATAACGGGAACCCGTCGTGGGCACTTTTCGCAATCGCAGCGGTGTGAGGGTGAAACCAACACCTGCCGCGAACGGTTCGCCGGTCTGACGGCGTTCCGGATCGGCATCTCTGTGGCCACCAACGACGGCGCGGACACCGTCTACCGTGCCGCCGCAAAGGTTCACGCTTCGGGTGATGGTCGAGCAGCGTCCCTGCGAGGGCGGCTATCGCCAGACCATCAACTCCAATGAGTTCTGGCAGCCCGCTGGCGCTGGTAGATTCTGGTACGCCAGCGCGGGGCCCAGAGCCGGTGGCCCTAGAGTTCGCGATGGGCTCTAACGGCGGCGTGGGTCATGGACCGGGCGGGAAGGACCGCGGAAGTGAAGACGCCAGCCGGACCGGTGGAGTCTGTGACCTCGTTCGTAGGACGCCGGCGTGAGCTGTCCGCGACGCGAGTCGCGATCGGCGAGTCGCGACTGGTCACGCTCGTCGGCCCGGGTGGGGTGGGGAAGACGCGGCTCGCGATGGAACTCGCACGGCGGCTCAGACGATTCTTCGCCGACGGTTGCTGCGTGGTCGAGCTGGCGATGCTGGAGGACGCGGCAGAGCTGGAACCCGCGCTCCTCGCGGCACTGTCCGTGCGGGATCGGTCGAGCCGGCCAGCACTGGAGAAAGTTCTCGACCATCTTGACGGGAAGCGCCTGCTCCTCGTCATCGACAACTGCGAGCACGTGCTCGAGGCTGCGGCCTCGGTAATCTCCAGCGTGCTTCAACACGCTGCGGGCGTGCGAATT
This sequence comes from Nocardioides endophyticus, assembly GCF_039543845.1. NCBI lineage: Bacteria > Bacillati > Actinomycetota > Actinomycetes > Propionibacteriales > Nocardioidaceae > Nocardioides > Nocardioides endophyticus. The sequence continues at coordinate 90,037 of NZ_BAABKN010000004.1, forward strand.
CTGGCGACAAGTCGCGAACCGCTCGTGCTTTCGGGCGAGCGGGTCTGGACGGTCCCCCCGCTCTCCCTTCCCAGCCAGAGCCAGGCCCACGGCGTCCCAGTGGACAGCGCGGAGTCGGTGGCCCTCTTCCTCGATCGTGCCCGCGACGTCGTACCGGACTTCGTCCTCACTCCGCGGAACACTGAGGCGATCGTGCAGCTGTGCAACCAGCTCGACGGGATTCCTCTGGCGATCGAGTTGGCAGCCACACGGCTGCGCTCGATGTCCGTATCGAGTGTGGTGGAGCATCTGGACCACCGCTTCCAGCTGCTTTCCATCGGTGACCGGAGTGTGCTGCCACGGCAGAAGTCGCTGCGCGCGATGGTGGACTGGAGCTATGAGCTGTGCAGCCCGGAGGAACAACGACTTTGGGCCAGACTGTCGGTGTTTCGCGGCAGCTTCGACCTGGACGCGGCCGAGTACGTCAGCGGTGACGTCGACTTGCCGCCCGGCACAGCGCTCGACCTTCTCGACCGGCTCGTCAGCAAGTCAGTGCTCGACGTGGAGCGGGATGGCGAGGGGGTCCGCTACCGGCAGCTGGTGACGATGCGGGAGTACGGCGCCCAGCTCATCGAAGGTCCAGACGAGCACGCTCGGCTCAGACGTCGGCACCGTGACCACTACCGGGTGGTCGCACGCCGTATGGTCGAGGACTGGTGCGGCCCGCATCAGGCCAGAACACTCGCCGCGGTCCGGCGCGACCACGCCGATCTCATCGCAGCACTGGAGTGGTCGGCCACCACGGAGGGGGAACGCGGAGCGGGAGCTGAGCTCGCCTCGCTCCTGCGCTACCACTGGGTCGCGGGGGAATATCTCAGCGACGGAAGGCGATGGCTCGACCGTCTACTCTCGTCCGCGGACACAGACACGCAGGCTGGCGACGCGCTCTGGGTCGCAGCTTGGGTATGCCTAATCTCAGGCGATCCCGAAGCAGCACTGACCTATCTCCGGCGGTGCCAGCACGTGGCGGAAGCAACGGCCGACCCGCGGCTCCAGGCCTATGTGGATCAGTGGTCAGGCCTCCGTCACCTCTTCCATGGCGACCTGCAGGCGGCGATTCGCCTCCTGCAGGGCGCGCTGCTGGCGCACCGCGAGGCAGGCGACCACGCGGCGGAGCTGATCGCCCTGTTCCTCCTGGTCCCGGCGCAGGCGTACGGCGGCGATCCGGCAGGTGGCTTGGAGACCTGCATGCGTTGCTTGGAGCTCAGCGACCAGCGCGGCGAAGGCTGGGCGCGTGGCTATGCGCTGACGGGTGCGGCGATCTGCCATCGCCAGCTCGGCTCACTCAGCGAAGCTGAGCGTTTCAGCAAGGAGGGACTTGAACAACAGAGAGAGTTCCAGGACCCGATTTGCACGGCGCACCTGCTCGAGAACCTCGCGATGGTCGCCATCACCTCCGGCCGGCTCGACGAAGCTGCCCGGCTTGTCCACTGTGCCGCCGCAACATGGAGCGCGCTGGGTACCACCATCGAGGCGTTCGGGCCGCACATGGCCCAGGAGTATCTGCGTGCGACGGAGGTCGCGGCCGGGACGGCGGGTGCTGGGGAGTTCGAGGCCGGTGCGGAAAGCTACCGAGGACTGTCGTTGTCCGAGATCATCAGCCTGGCTCTGGGCGACGACCGTTCAGCCACCCCCGGCCCGGATGTCCGGCAGGAGCAGCGGCTCACCGCCCGAGAGCAACAGATCGCCGAGCTGATCGCTGAGGGCCTCAGCAACAAGGCCATCGCGGAGACGCTGGTCATCTCGCCGAGAACTGCGGGTAGCCATGTCGCTCACATCCTGGCCAAACTCGACTTCAGTTCCCGCGCACAGATCGCCACTTGGGCAACCCAGCGGTCACGGGAATCAACGAGGCACCAGTTCTGACCTGGACGGGAGCTTGGCCTTCGGCGGCCTCCTGCGCTGGCGCGCCGCCAGACGCCAGGACATTGAGGCCCACCGAGCCGCGGAACCCCTGACGAGCGTCGCAGAGGCGGCGGCGGGCCTGTCTTCGGGTGCAGCGCTTTTCAACCGACACCCTCAGTGAGATCGCAGCCGCTCTATCGGGAGTTCAAATGGGTCTCCACATGCGTCATTCGACCGATGTCGCCGCCCCTAGTCGCGGGGAAAATTGTGCCTCGAAGGGGCATCACGGGTCATAAAGCCCGACGGAACTGACGGGCCAGGTTCTGCTAGACGGAATCTCCGGCAAGGCGTGTGAATAGCGCCACATAGTGGCCGCATGACCACGAGGTCCGCACTTCTCTCGACTTGAAAGGAACTGGTTTCATTATGGGAATCTTGGATGGAAGGGTCGCGATCCTTACCGGAGCGGCCGGCGGCATCGGCCGCGGTTGCGCACGCCGCTTTGCGGAGGAGGGTGCGTCGCTCATTCTCGCAGACATCTCCTCGGACGGGTTGAAGGGAATTACTGAGGAGCTGGACTCCGCGGGTTTCCAGGCCGTCCCGGTGGTGTGCGATGTTGCTCAGGAGGCACAGATCGACGAGGTGGTAAACACTGCAATTCGGGAGTTTGGCCGCATCGATATTCTTGCCAACATCGCTCAGGGCGGGATCGCGGACATGGAGTATCTCGCCGAGACTTCGGCCAGTCAACTCCTCGACGCATACACGACCGGTCCTCTGCAGAGCATGTTGTTCATGCAGAAGTGCCTGCCACACATGAAAGAGCGAGGTTACGGGCGAATCATCAATACGGCGTCCCACCTCGCGCTCCGCGGCGACCCGGGTTTCGCCGCGTACGAGATGGCCAAGGGCGCGATCATGGCCTTGACTCGGACGGCGTCGCAGGAGTGGGGACGTCTCGGGATCGTCACCAACACCTTCCTGCCGGTCATCCGGACGCCCGCCTACGACCTCGGCGAGCAGCTCAAAGCTGCGGCCGAGATGATCGAGGCGAGCAACCCCACCGGCCGCTTCGGGACCGCCTACGAGGACTGCGCACCCGTGGTCGCCTTCCTGGCCAGCGAAAGCTCGGGATACCTGAACGGGCAGGCTATCGGTGTCGACGGCGGGTTGACCCTGATCGCCTGACCGCGGTCCGACTACTGGATCCTCCGTGCGGCTGCGGGCGTTCGGTCACTTGACGGTGTGGGCGCGCAGCCCGCCCGATCGCACCTGCGTCCCCGGGATCCACCCGCGCTGCCGGGCGGTCACACGTATGTAGCGCCCGCAGTTCGCCGAACGGTTTGTGCGAAATCTGATCGAGAAGGAGACCGTGAAAATGTCCACTGAAAGTGACAGCCATCCCGCCGATGTCCTAGTGGATGTCGAGCGTGCACCGTCGACACGGGCGGACGCGCCGGAGATCGACCTCGACATCTTCAGGGAGGACAACGTTGGCAATCCTCATCCGATGTGGGCGACGATGCGAGAGCTCGGCAGCGTTGTCTACCTGTCGGCCAGTGATACCTGGGTCATCACTCGCTACGACGAGGCCCGTGCCACCTTGGCTGATTGGCGAACGTTCTCCTCAGCCTCGGAGAGGGTCTACGGCGAAGAGATGGCTGCACTTCTGGGAGAGACGGCGCTGACGACGGACCCGCCCCTGCACGACAAGCTGCGTGGGGTTCTCAGCGAGAAGACGGCGCCGCGTGCGCTAAAGCAGCTGACCGAGCAGGTGATGGCCCACGCCGACGAACTCGTTGCCGAGGCAGTGGAGGCGGGTTCGATCGAGGCGATGGAAAAGCTCTGTCAGCGGATGCCAGTCGACACCGTGGCCGACCTCATCGGTCTACCGGAGGAGGGGCGCGAGATCCTGCTCCCAGGCGGCGAACGGATGCTCCTGACGTTCAGCCCGCACAGTGATCGACTCGTTCCCGGGATGCCTTCGGTCGAGGAGTTCGCCAACTACATCGTGACGATGACGAACCGTGAGGTTCTCCGCCCCGACGGCTGGGGCACTGCCATCCTTGATGCCGTCGACGATGGGCGCATCCGCCAGCAAGACGCGGTACCGCTGATGAGTTCGTACCTGATCGCCGGCATGGGAACGACCGTGCACACCCTCGGTTTCTACCTGAACAACCTCGCTCAGAATCCGGCGGCATGGGCGGCACTGAAGGCGGACCCCACGCTCATCAACAGTGGCTTCGAGGAGTCCGTGCGCGTGGATGGGCCAGCCCAGATGCTGTATCGAGCTGCGACGCGCGACGTCGAAGTCGGTGAGCATGTGATCCCTGAAGGCCGACGCATCATCGTCAGCATTGGTTCTGCCAACCGCGATCCACGTCACTACAGCAACCCCGACACGTTCGATATTCACCGCAACCCCGTCGATCACCTCGGGTTGGGCTACGCAACCCACGGTTGCGTCGGCCAGGGCTTGGCCAGGTTGGAGGTGAAGGCGGTGATCTCGGCGCTTCTGCGCCGGGTCGCGACGCTGGAGCCGAACGGACCAGTCGAACATTCAAGCCATGTCCCGGGATTTGCTGGTATCACCCGGCTTCCGATCAGCCTCACGAGCGTATAGGACACGCTATGAGCCACATTGAACTTGACCGCGAACGCTGCGAGGGGCACGGGACCTGCGAGCAGATTGCGCCCAACATCTACCAACTCGACGACGAGGGCCTGGTCAGCATCCTCGTCGACCAGCCACTGCCCGACGAGCTAGTTGGCGCCGCCGAAGCTGGCGCGCGGGTCTGTCCCCTTGCTGCGCTTCGCGTAGTGGATGGCTCATGACGGCACGCCGGCCGCGACGCAACATCGTGATCGTCGGCGGCTCCATCGCCGCCGTGACCGCCGCTCAAGTTTTACGCGCTGAGGGATACCAGGGCAGACTCACGATGCTCTCGGCCGAGACACATCTGCCGTACTCCCGGGTACCCTTGTCGAAATCGGTGCTGTCCGGGGCCGCGGACATCACCACTTGCGCTTTGCCGATCTCCACCGAGTCGGTCGACGTCCGACTCGGACAGCCCGTGGTCGGACTCGACGATCAAGCTCATTGCGTTCATGTCGCCAACGGCGACGCGATCAACTACGACGGATTGATCGTGACATCGGGTGCACGCGCGCGACGCTTAGCCCGCCCGGGCCAGTCCGGGGAGTACGTCCTCCGGGACGCGTCCGACATCCCGGCGCTCGTGGAACGTCTGTTCGCGGCGCGAACGGTGGTGGTGATTGGCGCGGGGTTCCTCGGCATGGAGATCGCCACGACTTGCACCACGCTGGGACTCGACGTCACCGTGATCGACCGGGATCCGCCTTTGCGGAGACTTCTCGGTACGTGGCTGTCGGCGCTGGTCGTCGCCAAGGCGGAGGCCAGCGGAGTGCGCTTTGTCAGGGCCGACAAAGGAGTCTCCCTTCTCGGCGACGGGCACGTATCTGGTGTCGCGTACGACGACGTCACCCTGCAGGCGGACCTGGTCATCTCGGCAGTCGGAGATATTCCCAACACTGAATGGCTCCAAAGAAGCCGCCTTCGCGCCGCTGGAGCCATCGTGGTTGATCAGCAGTGTTTTGCGAGCCCCGACATCGTCGCCGCAGGCGACGTAGCGGCGATCCGCCAGCCCGACGGGTCGATCACTCGACTCCCACACTGGAACAATGCTGTGCGGCAGGCTAGAACTGCGGCTCTATCTTTGTTGCACGGCCGCGATGCGCCCATCGCGGAACCTGATCACTACTTCTGGACAGATGCGTTCGGCATGCAGATCAAGGTATGCGGACGAATACCCGAGCAGCATGATCCGATCATCCTGGAGCGCGACGACACACAGGGCTCATATCTAGTTCAGTGGACCGGATCGGACGGTAACCCGAGTGCGGCCGCTACGGTCAACCGCAAGCTGCCGGTGGTCAAATTGCGGAGGTTGGCCACCGATGCCGGCGTGGTTGCCACCTAACTGACAACTCACGAACGCGCGACGGGCTGCCTTATCACGGGCGCCGCCGCGCTCTCGGACTTGTGTCCGCCATGACGTGATGCTCCCACCGCCGCAGACCCCTTTCGTGACATCACGCCGAAGCGCCTACACCTCACGATCCGCGCGTCCACGGCGTGTCACTGCAGCTTCGACGATCTGGTAGTGGCGCTCGGTGTTGACTCGGGCATCAGCAAGTCTGAGGTCTCCCGGATCTGCGCCGATCTGGACGAGACGGCCGGTGCGTTGCGCACCAGGCCGTCGGACCACACCGCGGTCACCCAGGTGTCCACCTGGACGCGACCTACCTCAACATCCGCAACAGCACACGGGAGGTGGTGTCGATGGCGGTAGTGGTCGCGACCGGGACGCCGCCGACGGGCCACGTGAGGTGCTGGGACTCGACGTCGGCGACTGCGAGGACAAGACGTTCTGGCGCGGTTTCCTCACCAGCCTCGAGCAGCGCCGGCTCGGCGGGGCCAAGCTGGTCATTTTCAGACCAGCACTCCGGGCTGGTGGAGGCGTTGAAGTGTTCCTTCCAAACCGCGTGCCACCAAGGGTCTGGGCCTGAATGGTCGGCGACAGGGGCACCTGAAATTCGAGGCGTGGCCCAGCTCGCCGGAGAGTAGGCGGTCGGGTCGGTGCGCTTGCTCGGCCGCATATCGTCCCCGGGCTGCTTGATGTTGCGGCGATGTAGAGGGACCCCGGCTCAAACTCGGCTCAAGAAGACGGCCGATGACTGCGAGTAGCGACGTGAGCCGACTGGCTCCGGCTAGAGGCGACGTGCTCTGAGCATAGGCCTCTGACCTACTAAGTGGGTGGGAGTCAGCGTCGGCGCCAGGTGCGTCGAGTCGGCGCAAGGCGACCACAAACCACAAACTGGACCTATCCACTACGGATCAAGGGCACCGACGGCTCTCGGTCAGTGCTCCTTCTCCAGTTTGGGTTGCCTGATGAGCAGCCCGGGCACCACGGAGACGCTTACCCCCGGCGTACCCCGCGCTCGCAATCTGCGCCGTTCCATGCATTGAGTGGCCCCACATTTAGGCGTGAATCCCGCGTGCGAGGGCCAGGGAAGTGCGGTCAGTGGGCGAGCGCGTCAAATGCTCGGGGAGTCGATGCGAGACGCGCGCCGACCTCGATCCCGGGTAGACCGAGGGCGCAGCGGCACAGCGGTGACAAGTCAGCGTTTGCGCAGGTCAGGTCCGCTTTTCCGTCGAGGACCAACAATGACCAGTAGCTGCCGGAGTCCCGTGGGAAGTTCCCCTGGTACTACTGAGTCGTCCTGTTTCCGCAGGTCAGAGCGGTGCGGCCCCTCTGGTCCGCAGAAGTCCGCAAGTTCGAGAGAAGTCCCGACGCCGGACCATCCGACGGGTCCGTTCCGGGCCGCGCCAAGGTCTTCTTCATGAGCTCGGAGCCCGCCTCATGGCCGACGGCTACCGCTTCGGTGGCCGCGAGGTGGACCGGCTCGCGGCCCTTCCAGCCCTGCATGCCGGGGATGTCGACGCTGCGCGAGGGCCGCTATGCAGTCACCGGGCTGCGACCTCGCGGGTGCAGGGCGCCGCCTCGACGCGATCCGCGAGTCGAGTGAACGTCGCAGGCGTAGGTGGAGGTCGACGGCACACCGCCCCCGAATCAGATGTCACCCGTCCCCAGCATCCGCCTTGACCGACGCGATCAGCGAGTCGATCCATTCCAGTTGTGCGGTGTTCACTCGCTGGAAGCCCTCGATGAGGCGCACCTGCCACCACAGGAGATCAGGGTGCTCGGTGCGGGAAGGGTCGGAGAACACCTGCAGCCGCTCTTCGGCAACAGCGAGCAGAGAGAGCACTTGCGCTCGCCGATCCTCGAGTACCTTGATTGCTTCGTCCGGTTCGGCGCGTCCCATGAAGAAGAGGCGCATCAGGAACGGCTCTTTGCCGTAAGGCACCTCGGCAGGAGATGTCAGCCAGCGGTCGAGTTCGTTGCGACCCGTGTCTGTGAGGCTGTAGACCTTCTTGTTGGGTCTGCCGTCCTGCTGCACGGTACGAGAAGAGACGAGATCGTCCTTCTCCATGCTCACCAGCTCGCGGTAGATCTGAGAGTTGGAGGCGTTCCAGACGAAGTGGACAGCACGGTCGAAGTGGCGCTTGATGTCATACCCAGAACTCTCACGCAGGGAGAGCATTCCGAGCACCGCGTTCCTCAGAGACACCGGGGCAGTCTGTCCCTTCGGGGCAGAGCGGGCAACTCATGCTGCCACTTGAGCCAGTTGAAGCAGGAGCGGCATTCCAAGCAGTAGAAGAGCACCTCGGATGCAGCGCTTCCCACGAGCGAGAGAACCTCCACCATTGTGCTGGGACAATGGGGACAAGCGACGTCCTTAAGGTCGGGATCAGTACCGTGGCGCTGATGATCGGAGGTCCGCCGAGTCAATGTGCGTAGACCTCGTCCTTGAAGCGAATGACCTCGAACAGCTCGGACGGCAGCGGCGTCCGGCGTCGCCGGACGTGGTCGAACCCGGAAACAGGGGCTTGTCGAACAGGCACCTCGAGCCCGAATCGCTCGACCTGCGCCGAGACGCTGTCGACGAACGAGTCCAGGGGAGGTTCACCGTGCTGTCGAGGTACTGGGCGGCGAGACACCACGTGGCTGTCTCTGCGAGCCAGGTGGTGAGGATGAAGTCTTCCCAGTTCTGCGGTGCAGCGTCGAGCAGTTCCATCGACGCGATTGCCTCAGGTCCGCGCCCGCGCTCCAGAGCGGCGTACTCGTCCTTTCCAACCGTCAGGTGCTGGTAAAAGGCCCGCGTCTGTCCGTAGGAGGCCGTGCAGATCCCAAGCATGGCGGCGAAGTCGGGGAGGCTGTTGCCGTTCATGACACATTCGGCGTACCGATTGCCGAGCACGAGCTTGGTGTCGGCGATGCACAGAAGGTCGTTCTGCTCCACGACGGGATCACCGCAACCGGCCGTTCGGCAGCAGCCCTGGCGGCGGAGAGGAAAGCCGAGATGCGCTCCTCGGGGTAGTCGGGCAGCGGGAAGTAGCTGGCCACGCGATCGACCCGACCGGCGTAGCGGTGAGCGATCTTCTGGGGGAGTTCCTCGAGCGTCCCGCGGAACGCGAAGCGCTCCATCAGGTCGTCGTCGAAGAGGGCGGACATGTCGTCCCAGCGCCCGTGCTTCGACAACGTGAGCAGTTCGGGCTGGAGGTTCTCGTAGCCGATGGACCGCAGGACCTCGACGTACGCCGGCGTGGAGCCGTAGAACGCCGGTTGCTTGCGCACCCGCTCGGTCGCGGCCGCCTGTTCCTCCGCGTTGTCGCCGATGGCGAGCATCAGATGGCCCAGTCGCCACGGCAACGGCTTCTCGCTCACGGCACGATCACGACCCTCGACCAGCGCGGGCAGGTGACGGTGTCGATGTACGGGGTGGTCGTGAAGGGGTGCAGGAAGACCCCCGAGCACAGCTCTCCGGCGACCCCGGGTCATGGCCGCGCCGACCGCGGCCAGCGCTATCTGCGGTGCGTGCCCGTCAGGCAATGGACCCGGGTTGAAGGCGGGCGTGAGCAGGCTGTGGGCGCAGTAGCGGCCACGGTGGTCGAGCGGCACGTCATGCTGGAACGCTGCGAAGATCGCGTGCAGTGCCTCGAGATACTCGCGCATCTGGGCGACGGGATTGTCCCAGTGCATGGAGAAGCGTCGGGTGATGTGCGCCTTGACCTGCGCTCCCAGCCCCAGGACGAATCGACCCTCGGACGCGGCGGCGAGGTCCCATGCCTGGTACGCGACGCTCATCGGGTTCCGAGCGAACGCGAGTGTGATCGCAGTTCCCAGGCTGATCCGACGAGTTGCCCCCGCGGCTACGCCCAGTGGCAAGAGCGGGTCGTGGGCGATCTCCCCCGCTCCACACCCCGTCGAACCCGACACGCTCCGCGCGCGACGATGCTGCGCCGGCTTCCGCAAGGCCGCCAGAGAGGAAGTCGTCGATCTTCACGAGACGACCACCGCGTCTCGCTTGCTGTGTTGTTCACGAAGTACGTCCTTGCGGACCTTGCCGAAGGAGTTCCGGGGCAACGCGTCGACGAAGATGACGCGTCGGGGTCGCTTGTATGCCGCCAGCTTGCCGACGCAGTGCTCGACGACGGCATCCACGCTCAGGTCGGCGTCAGGCCGAGGGACGACGACTGCGGTCACCGCCTCCCCCCAGCGTTCGTCCGGCGTACCGATGACGGCGACCTCCCCGACGCCCTCGAGACTGACCAGGACCTTCTCGACCTCCGCGCTGTAGACGTTCTCCCCGCCGGTGATGACCATGTCCTTGGACCGGTCGACGATGTAGAGGAAGCCGTCGCTGTCCAGGTAGCCAAGATCGCCGCTCAGGTACCACTCGGCGCCGTCCTCCAGGAAGGTGACCGCCTCCCACGCATCGTGCCGTCCAGCGTAGGTGCGCGCGATGGCGGGCGTGGCCACGGCGATCTCGCCGACGTTGCCTGCCGCCACCTCCTTGCGTGCTCCGTCAAGGATCCGGACGCGAGCGCCGATGGCGGGCCGGCCGACGGAGCCGGGATGGTGCACTGCCTCCTCGGGAACCAGAACTCCGACCAGGAGAGACTCAGTGATGCCGTAGGCGTTGAAGATCGTGCCCGCCGGCAAGGTCGTCTCCGACTCCAGACGAGCGCGGTACTCCTCGGGGAAGTGCGCGGAGGCGGTCAGCCAGCAGCGCATCGACGTGAGGTCGTAGCTGCCGCGATCGGGCAGCGAGAGCACAGCGTAGGACATCGCCGGCACGATGAAGGCGTGCGTGACCCGATGCCTCTCGATGGCCTTGAGGAGCCCGTCCGGGCTGAAGGTCGTGAGCATCGCCTGCGTGCAACCGAGCACCAGGCTGGCGACGTGCGTGGTCTCCATGGGCCCACGGTGGAACATCGGTGCCACCGCCAGCACATGACTGTCATGTGTCATCCGTGCGGTCAGTGCCAGGGAGATCGCAGCCCAGATGGTGCTGGCGTGGGTGACCAGGGCGCCCTTGGGACGACCAGTCGTGCCGGACGTGTACCAGATGCCCGATGGGTCCAGGTGCTGTACGGCCTCCTGCACGGTCGGCCTGCTGCCGCGGTGGCGGTCGAGCAGGGGCTCCAGTGGCGTCGTGCTGACTGTCGCCTCCAGCGTGGTCGCGGCGCCGATCCAGTGCTGCACGCTGGTCATCTGGACGACCTCAGTCACGAGTTCGGCGAACTCTGCGGCGTACACGACGACCTTCACGCCAGCGTCGTTGAGCTGGTATGCGATCTCATCGGGGACCAGACGGTTGTTCACCGGGACGATGAGGGCACCGAGCCGGAGAGCCGCGAAGTAGGTGAGCTGGAATTGCCACTGGTTGTAGAACAGCGCAGCAACACGATCGCCCTTCGTGACCCCGAGCTCGGAAAGCGCGGAGGCAAAGGCATCGACCTCGACGTCAAGCTCGGCGAAGGTGAGCTCGACGTCGCCGTCAATGATCGAGGTCTTCGAGCCGTAGACCTCGGCGGCCCGGCGGAGCAGGCCGTCGATGGTCATCTGGTTGACGTTGATCATGGTTTCCTCAGGGGTTCGTATGTGCTGGAGCGGCTGCTCGGGACGGGCCGCAACCGATCTGCTCAAGAGGTGGTGCCGTAGCGCTGCCAGCGCGTCAGGAAGTACTCAGCCACGAGGAAGACCTGGTTCAGGAGGTATCCGACGAGGGCGGTGCTCAGGATCCCGGCGAAGAGGGCCGTGACGTTCAGGACCTGCTGCGCCTGCATCAGGTAGTAGCCGACGCCGGTGTTGCCGGCCAACATGCTGGCGACCACCGAGACGACCAGGGCTATGCCAAGCGCCTGGCGCATGCCGACAAGCACGTAGGGCAGGGCACAGGGCAATGCGACCTCCCACTGCGTACGCAACCAGCTCAACTTGAAGGTTCGGGCGGTCTCGGTCATGGTCGCAGCCACGTTTCGGGCGCCGGTGTAGCTGCTGAGCAGGATCGGGAAGGTGGCAACCAGCGCGACTGCCACCACCTTCAACTGCTCCCCGATGCCGAAGTAGAGGATGAGCAGGGGGAACAGCGCGGTCACGGGTGTCTGTCGGAGGAGCTCCACCGTGGGCTCGAGCATCGCCCAGATCGGCCTGAACCGCCCCATGAGAAAACCGACGATGACCCCGACCGCGGTCGCGACGGCGAAACCGACGAGCGTGACGCGCACAGTGTCGACGAACGCCGGCAGGAGCGTTCCTGACCGCATCTCGAGCCACCACGCGTCGGCGATCCTGGTCAAGGACGGAAGCTCGGGCGTCGGTCGGATCGAGGCGACAACCTGCCAGGTCACCAGGAGGATCATGAGCAGCAGCCAGCCCGTCACCCGAGACCTGGCCCAGGCCGGCGCTCCCCGTCGCCGCGCGCGAGGGGTGGGGGACTTCCAAGGCGCCGGGTTGTGACGTGCGAGGTCGGACGGAGGCACGAGTTCAGTCACCATGGTCAGCCAGAACCTCTCGAAGAAGTCGTGTTCTCAGGTCGATGAAGCTGGGCAGGGTTGGCGTTGTGAGCTGGTCCCGTGGGCGGGGGAGGTCAACCTCGATTCGGTCCCGGATTCCGGCGCCTCCGGGTGCCAGTACCACCACCTCGTCGGAGAGATAGAGGGCTTCATCGATGTCATGGGTGACGAAGACAGCCGTGAACAGGTGGTCGTGCCACAGGCGAAGGAGAAGATCCTGGAGTGTCGCGCGGCTCAGCGCATCCACCGCGCTGAATGGCTCGTCGAGGAGCAGGATCTCGGGGCGGGCTGCGAGCGCGCGCGCGATGGCCACACGCTGCTGCTGACCACCGCTGAGCTCGGCCGGGTAACGGTCAGCCTTGTCACCGAGGCCGACCTCGGCGAGATACTCCCGCGCGATCGACGGCCAGCGGCGCCGGTTCCGCTCTTCTGGGAGGAGGTGATGCGAGTGGCGCAACCCGAAGATCACGTTCTCTTCCACCGTCCGCCACGGCAGCAGCGAGTCCGCGTACGACTGAAACACGTAGCGCAACTCCGACGGTGGTTGATCGACCGGCCGGCCGTCGATGGTCACCGTGCCGCGGCTGGGCTGCTCGAGGCCGGCAATCATCCGTAGCAGTGTCGACTTGCCGCACCCCGATCGCCCGACCAGCGTCACGAAGCCATTGGTCGGGATGTCGAGGGTTACCGGCGACAGGGCGGTGACGGGATGACCCTGACGACCCGCGAACTCCTTGCCGAGGTCTGTGACCGCGATGCTGTTCACAACGAGTTCATTCCTCGGTCGCGCTGGGGAACAGGAGCGTGTCGAGACTGACCGACGGCACCTTGGCGAACTTCGCACCCGTCGTGATCCATTCCTCCAGGGCATCGGTGTCGACCGCGCCCGTCACCGGCGTGAGGGGGTGGTTGACCACCAGCTCGAGCAGGCCTGGGATCTCCTTGTCGAGCGCAACAAGGTCCGCCGTCGTCTGGTCCTTGATGTACGCCGCCCGCTCTTCCTCGGGCAGGTCCGCGAACCACTGCGCCACCTCAGCGTTGGCCCTCGTAAACGTGCTGGCGACCGCCTCGTTGCCGTCGTACCAGTCCCGGGTCGCCCACCACCCGGCAGCTGCCACCTGGGTCCCGAAAGCGTCATCGCCGAGGTCGTAAGGACCGACGACTTCGAAGCCGTACTCAGCGATCCATCGGTTGGCGTTGATGCTCGAGGTCACGTTGACCGCATCGACCTGACCGCTCTTAAGGATGGCGCCGAACGTGGTCTGGTCCTTCACGAGGGTGAACTGCACGTCGTCAATGCCTATCCCCGCCTGGTCGAGACGGGATGCCGCGGCGGTCTGGAAGAGAGGCGGAGCGCCGATGCCGATGTTCTTTCCCCTCAGGTCCGCAAGTTCCTTGATGCCGCTGTCCGCAGGCACCAGGAAGTAGTTCAACGAGGAGAGACCACACAGCGGAGTCACCATGGCGACGTCGAAGCCGTTCGAGATCGCGCCCGCCGCCGCGAAGGTGTCCGAGAACGCGAGGTCGGCTCCGCCCTGCGCGGCGGCGGCTACGGCATCCGGTCCCGTGGCGACGTCCTGGACAGTGATCTTGAGCCCATGCTTCTCGAAGATGCCTTCGGCAAGACCTGCGCGGAAGTCGACCGGCATGACGCCACCAGGAGGTGCCGCGATCGTGATCTCGGTAAGGCCGTCCTGGGTAACGGAGGCCTCCTCAGACTCACTCGAGCCGCATGCTGCGCTCAGGAAGGCGAGTACCGCAAGTGCGCTGCCCAACGCGGCGCGACATTTCATCTGGGATCTCCTAGGTAGGGTCAAGCGCAGGTAGATGCAAATAACGACAGGTAACTCTAGCAAGATAGTAGGTAATCGGGGTCTGTTGTCAAACCGTCCCGGGTGCCCAGCCGTCGCTGCCGCAGCGGCTGCCGCGATCGATACCGGTGCGGCCGGACCCGGGGACGGACGTCCGTTGCGCCGAGGCTGTTTACTGCAGACATGGCGAAGCCCACCGACGAGTGGTTCGGCCAGGCCTTCGGGAAGGCGTGGAAGGACAAGGCCGAGGAGATCGGCCGATTCAACCTCGCGATATTCGGTAAGACCGGCGTTGGGAAGTCGACCCTGGTCAACGCCATCTTCGGGTCGGAGATCGCGAAGACCGGGATCGGTGAGCCGGTCACCCGGGCCGAGCACCTCTACCTCCATCAGAGCGGGACGCTCGGCGTCCTCGACACCCGCGGGCTCGAGGTCGGTCGTGACAACGCCGCGCTGATCGCCGAGCTCAAGGACTACCTGCACGGCATGCGTCGCAAGCCGCTGGCCGAGCAGCTCCACGTCGCCTGGTACTGCGTCCGTGCCCCCGACCGCCGCTTCGAGTCGACGGAGGCCGACTTCATCCGCGCGCTGCGCGAGCTCGGGTTGCCGGTGATCCTGGTGCTCACCCAGGTCCCTCGCGCCGGCGATCGCGTGCACCCGGACGCCGAGGCGCTCGCGGCCAGCGTCGCCGCGCTCGACCTGCCGATCCAGGACGGCCTGATCCACTACACGATGGCCCTTGCGGACGAGTTCACCGGGCAGACGGCGTACGGCCTGCAGGAAGTCCTCGATGCCACCTTTCGAGGCGCGCCTGACGGCGTCGCCCACGCCATCACCTCCGCCCAGCGGATCGACTTCGACCGCAAGCGGGAGCGGGCGGAGGTGGCCGTCAAGGCGGCGACGGCAGCCGCCACCACCGCCGGAGCCTCCCCGATCCCCTTCTCCGACGCGGCGATCCTCGTCCCGCTCCAGATCGGAATGATGGCCTCGATCGCGGTCACGTACGGCGTCTCGATCGAGCGCTCGACCGCGGCCTCGATCGCCGCCACTGCGGCCGCCACGACCGCCGGGCGGTCGGTGGTGACCAACATGATCAAGTTCGTCCCCGGAGCCGGTACGGCGGTGGCCGCGCCCATCAGCGCGACGGTCGCAGGGACGTTCACCTACGCGATGGGGCACGCCTGGATGCGGGTCTGCGAGCGGTTGGCGCGCGGGGAGCTCGGTGTCGTCGGAGGCGCCCTCGACAGCGATGCCGTGCACCGGATCTTCATGGACGAGTTCAAGTCGCGCGCGTCGCGCCGCAAGCTGGCGACGTGAGCAGTCGCTGGGAACGGATCGCCCGCGAGACCGTGGGCGACGACTACGCGCGGGCGTACGCCGACCGATTCCGGTCGATGGCCGAACGTGGTCAGGACATCCACGGCGAGGCGACGTTCGTGTCGGAGCTGCAGGCACCACCGGCGCGGGTCCTCGACGCCGGCTGCGGCACCGGGCGGGTCGCCGTACGCCTTGCCGAGCTGGGGTACGACGTCGTCGGGGTCGACGTGGACGCGTCGATGCTCGACCAGGCCCGTGCCGCCGCGCCGGAGCTGGACTGGCGCCTCGGTGACCTCGCGACCTTCGACCTGGGCGAGCGCTTCGACGTGGTGCTGGTCGCGGGCAACACCATCCCGCTGCTCGAACCGGGCACGCTGCTCGACGCCTGCGAGCGGCTGGGCCACCACCGGACGCCGGGAGGGGTCGTCGTCTGTGGCTACGGCCTCGACGCCGAGCACCTGCCCGGGGACTGCCCGCCGACCGCGCTCAACGACGTGGACGCGGCCTTCGGCGTACTCGGTCTGGACGCGGTGATGCGCTACAACACCTGGGACGGCCATGAGTTCCACCCGACCGACGGCTACGCCATCACGCTCTACGCGGAGCCGCGGCGGTGAAGATCGTCGTGCTGACGGGGGCCGGGGTCTCGGCCGAGAGCGGGGTGCCGGCCTTCCGTGACGCCGACGGGCGTCCGGGGACCAGACCGCCCGCACCCACCCGAGGGGACGGATGGGAGGGTGGGCGTCATGACACGCATGGGACTGGCCCTGGCCAGCATCGGGATGGCGGCGGCGCTGACGGCTTGTGGAGGCGGCGGGGACGACTTCACCGAGCAGTCCGGGCAGAAGATCGCCGACGAGTCCAAGAAGGCCATGGGCGACCTCGACTCGGTCAAGGTCGCGGGCACCGTCAACACCGGCGGCCAGGAGGTGACGATCGACGTGCAGACCAACGACAAGGGCGACTGCACGGGCTCGATCGGCACCGGCGGCGGTACGGCGGAGCTCCTCGGCACGGGGGGTGACATCTGGTTCCGGCCCGATGAGGCGTTCTGGCGGGCCAGCGCCGGCGACACCGCCGACCAGATCCTGTCGGTCGTCGGCGACAAGTGGGTCGTGGTGCCGTCCAGCGGCGACGGGTTCGACCAGTTCTGCGACATCGACGCCCTCCTCGACGAGCTCATCAAGAGCGAGAAGGAGGATGGCGACAAGTACACGAAGAAGGACACCGAGGACGTCGACGGCGACGAGGCGGTCCCCGTCGAGCACACCTCCGACGACGAGGGCACCTCCGTCGGCTACGTCCTGGCCGACGAGCCGCACTACCTCGTCAAGCTCGAGAAGACCGACGGCGACGACACCGGCGAGGTGACCTTCTCCGAGTTCGACGAGAAGTTCGAGGTCACCGCCCCGGCCGACGACGAGATCGTCGATCTCGACAACCTCGCCGGCTGACTCACGGAGTGAGCACGTAGCGCCCGCGCACCGGCAGCTCGCTTGAGGCGGTCCGGGCGAGCAGGTCGGTGAGCACGCTGGCGTCGGGATCCGTCTCGACCGCGGCCGTGGTGACGCCGCGCTCGGACGCCGGGCCTTCTCCGGGTCGCTGCGCGTCGTCGTCCACCAGCTCAAGTCGTGGGCCGAGGCGCACATGGACGAGGTGCAGACGGCGCGAGAGTCGTACGACGCTAGCGTTGGCGCATGATCCTCGAGCACGCCCTGTTGCCCGTGAAGCCCGGCCGCGAGGAGGAGTTCGTGGCCGCCTTCGGTGAGGCGAAGCAGATCATCTCGTCGATGCCCGGCTTCCGCACGCTCACGCTGTCGCGCTGCCAGGAGCGGCCGAGCGCCTTCCTCCTGCTCGTCGAGTGGGAGACGCTCGAGGATCACACGGTGGGCTTCCGCGGCTCGGCGGAGTACGACGAGTGGCGACGGCTGCTGCACGACTTCTACGAGCCGTTCCCGGTGGTCGAGCACTTCGACCAGGTGCTCGCCGTCTAGCGGACGGCTGAGGGTCGGCGCAACTCGCACCGGCAGCTCGGAGTCGGAGCAACCCGTGGGCGACACCTACGTCGCCACGCCGCTCACGGTACTGCCCGATGGCGCGGACACGTCTGTCGACGACAAGCCTGTCGGCTCGGCGGTCGACCCGATCACGGGACTGCTCTACGTCGGCAACGAGCAGCGGCCCGCCCGGGTGCGAGTCGTGAACCCGGCGTCCGACACCCGGGTCCGCGTGCTCGACCTGGAGTAGCCGACCGCGGAACGCCGCCCGGACGTCATACGAACAGAGGCCCCTGGCCCACGATTCGTATGACGTCCGGGCGTCTCCGGCTTGGCTCAGGGAGCGATGACGGCGCCTGCGTGAGCCGGCACCGTGAGCGTCGTACCGGACAGAGACACCCCGGCCGGCGTCTCGAAGAGCACCTCACCGGGCTCGTCGAGCTCGATCACGGCCTCGTCGTCGCCGAAGTTCACGACCACGTGCACGTCGCCGCGCCACATCTCGAAGAGGCGCGAGTCCTCGTCGACCAGGCAGGCGTTGTGGCCGAACGACGGGTCGGTCAGCTCGGGACGCTCCCGCCGGAGTGCGGCGAGCTGGCGGTAGCCCTCGAGCATCCGGGCATGCCGGCCGGTGGCCAGCTCCGCCCAGTCGAGCTTGGAGCGCTGGAACGTCTCCGGGTCCTGCGGGTCCGGTACGACGGCCGGGTCCCACCCCATCCGCTCGAACTCCGCGATCCGGCCCTCCGCCGTGGCCCTGCCGAGCTCGGGCTCCGGGTGCGAGGTGAAGAACTGGAACGGCGTCGACGCCGCCCACTCCTCGCCCTGGAAGAGCATCGGGGTGAACGGGCCGGCCAAGGTGAGCAGCGCCGCGCAGGCGAGCTGGTCGTCGTCGAGAGACTCGGTGATCCGGTCGCCGACGGCGCGGTTGCCGACCTGGTCGTGGTTCTGGCTGGCGACGACGAGCCGCCAGCTGGGCATCCGGTCGATGTCGACCTTCTGGCCGTGGGTCCGGCCGCGGAAGGACGAGTGCGTGCCGTCGTGGAAGAAGCCGCGCTCGACCACCTTGGCCAGCGCCGAGAGCGGCTCGAAGTCGGCGTAGTAGCCCTCGGTCTCCCGGGTCAGCGCCACGTGCACGGCGTGGTGGAAGTCGTCGCTCCACTGCGCGTCGAGCCCGTAGCCACCTGCCTCGCGCGGCGTCACGAGCTTGGGGTCGTTGAGGTCGGACTCCGCGATCAGCGTCAGCGGCCGGCCGACGTGGGCCGACAGGGCGGCGACCTCGACGGCCATCTGCTCCAGCAGGTGCACGGCGGAGGAGTCGTCGAGTGCGTGCACGGCGTCGAGACGCAGGCCGTCGACGTGGTAGTCCGACAGCCACATCTGGACGTTGTCGAGGATGTAGCGGCGTACGGCGTCCGAGCCCTTGCCGTCGAGGTTGACCAGCTCGCCCCAGGTGTTGGAGCCCTTCTTCAGGTAGGGCCCGAAGAGCGGCAGGTAGTTGCCCGACGGGCCGAGGTGGTTGTAGACCACGTCCTGGATGACGCCGAGCCCGGCGGCGTGGCAGCCGTCGACGAACCGCTGGTAGCCCGCGGGCCCGCCGTAGCCCTCGTGGACGGCATGCCACAGGACGCCGTCGTAGCCCCAGTTGTGGGTGCCGTTGAAGGCGTTGACGGGCATCACCTCGACGAGGTCCACGCCGATGTCGCGCAGGTGGTCGAGCTTCGTCAGTGCGGCATCGAAGGTGCCCTCGGGCGTGAACGTCCCGATGTGCAGCTCGTAGATCACGGCTCCTGCCAGCTGACGGCCGGTCCAGCTCGAGTCCTGCCACTCGTACAGGGTGGAGTCGTAGGTGCGCGACAGCCCGTGCACGCCGTCGGGCTGGTGCCGCGACCACGGGTCGGGTCGCGGCGTCTCGTCGTCGTCGATCAGGTAGCCGTAGTCGACCTCTTCGCCGGCCGGGTCGGGGACGGGGCCGGAGGGGGACCACCAGTCACTGTCGTCCTGGACCATCTCGACGGTCTCGCCGGCCGCGATCAGGCGGACCCTGCTCGCGCGGGGCGCCCAGAGGTCGAAGGGGCCGTACGTCATGTGTCCTCCCGGACGAGCAGTGCGACGGGGTGGATCGCGAGGAGATCGGCGAGGTCCACGGCTGTTGAGGTGGTTTCGAGGCTCGGGCCGGACGGCCCTCGCACCTCAACCACCGGATGGCCGGTCAGTATGTCGCGCCACTCGCCGACCGGCAGGTCGAGCCTGGTGCGACCCCAGCCGCCGGCGGTCTCCAGGCCCGCCGGCAGCCGGGTGACCACGGCGATCGCGCCTCCGCGATCGAAGGCCAGCACGTGGTCGGCGGCCGGACCGGTGGCAGTCACCGGGGTGTACGACGTGAACAGCTCGGGCCGGTCGCGGCGCAGGGTCAGTGCGGCCCGCGTCAGGTGCAGCTTGGCCACGGCGTCGTCCTCCGCCGACCCCGCCAGTACGGCGGCCCGGTGGTCGAAGTCGACCGGGCGCCGGTTGTCGGGGTCGACCAGGCTCTGCTCCCACAGCTCGCTGCCCTGGTAGACGTCCGGCACTCCCGGCATGGTGAGGGCGACGAGCTTGGCGGAGAGGGCGTTCGACCGACCGAGCGCGGCCACGTGTGACAGCAGCCCGTCGAGGACCCGTCGTACGTCATCGGAGTCGAAGGCGGCGTCGACCGCGGCGTGCACCGCAGCCTCGTACGCCTCGTCCGGCTCGGTCCAGGTGGTGCGGTCGCCGGCCTCACGCATCGCCTTCTCGGCGTAGCCGTGGAGGCGTTCTCTGGAAGCGGGCCAGGCTCCGAGGATGGCCTGCCACAGCAGGGATCCGAAGCCCGGGTCGGGGAGCGGCGCCAACGTCAGCAGCTCGTCGAGCGCGGACGACCAGACGTCCGGCAGCTCGGCGAGGGCGGTGATGCGCGCCCGCACGTCCTCGCCGCGCTTGGTGTCGTGGGTCGACAGCGTGGTCATGGCACGCGGCCAGTCCGCCTGCCGGGTCGCCATCGCCGCGTGAAAGGCGTCGACGTCGACCGAGAAGACGCTCGGGTCGCCGCCGACCTCGTTGAGGGAGGTGAGCCGCGAGTAGCGGTAGAACGCACAGTCCTCGACGCCCTTGGCCATCACCATCCCGCTGGTCTGCTGGAAGCGGCGAGCCGGCGGGGACCAGCCGTCGCTGAGGATCGGCTGCAGGACGTCGTACGTCGTGGCCAGGTCCGGCCGGTGTTCACGCGCGAGCGCGAACGCGTGCTCGAGGTGCTCGATCCCCTCGGGCAGGTAGGAGCGGTAGACCGGGAAGCACGCGAGCAGCTCGGCGATCGCGTCCTCGATGTCGGTGAACGAGACGGCCGTGGTCACCCGCCGTACCTCGCGGGTGATCCGCCGGACCTCGGAGTGCAGGATGCCGTCGGCCACCTCGCGCTTGGTGCCGTGGATCATCGCGGCCCAGTCGACCGGGCCGCCACGGAGCCGCGTCTCCAACGCGTCGAGAGGCTGCTGCCCGGCCGGGTCGGTGAGCACCCGGTCGATGAGGCCGAGGGCGTCGTAGCCGGTGGTCCCCTCGGTGGCCCAGTCGCCCGGGAGGCTCTCGCCCGGCTCCAGGATCTTCTCGACGAGCACGTAGGCATCGCCGGTCAGCAGGGCGAGGTCGTCGAGGTAGCGCTTCGGGTCGCGCAGCCCGTCGGGGTGGTCGACTCGCAGCCCGTCGACGAGACCCTCCTCGAACCAGCGGCGGATCTCGATGTGGGTCTCGGCGAACACCTCGGGGTCCTCGACGCGCACAGCGGCCAGGCTGTTGACGGCGAAGAACCTGCGGTAGTTGAGGTTGTCGTCGGCCTCGTGCCAGTTGACGAGGCGGTAGTGCTGCTCGTCGTGGGTCGAGGTCCCGGGAGCCAGTGGGAAGCGGAGGTCGTGGTACCAGAGCTCGCCTCCCCGCACCTGGATCGCGTCCTCGTCGCCGTCGCCGACCACGGGGATCAGCAGGCGGCCGTCGCCGGCCGGCCACTCGATGTCGAACGCGTTGGCGTGCTCGGACTCCCTGCCGTGGTGGAGCACGTCCCACCACCATGCGTCCTCGGCAGGTGTCGCGACACCGACGTGGTTGGGCACGATGTCGACCAGCACCCCCATGCCCAGCCGGCGGGCCTCGGCCGACAGCGTCCCGAGTCCCTCGGTCCCGCCACGGGACGGGTCGACGTGGTCGAACGCGACGACGTCGTACCCGTGCGTGCTGCCGGGCTCGGCCGCGAGCAGCGGCGACAGGTAGACCCAGTCGACGCCGAGCTCGTGGAGGTAGCGCAGGCGGGCGGCGGCCTCGAACAGGTCGAAGTCCGCGGTGATCTGCAGGCGGTAGGTGTTGGCCGGGCTCTGCACATCTCTCGGCATGATCAGGAGTTCTGCGTGAGCGCGGCGACCGATGCGGCCACGGAGTGGTCGGGCTCGGCCTCGGGTTCGGTGAACTCCCGGAGCACGATCAGGCTGCGGTGCTCCATGTGGATCGTCCCGCCCGCCTTGCAGACCTGGGCCTCGTCGGCCGTCCCGCCGGTGTCGATGACGATGTCCCACGCCGCGGCGTACTCCTCCGGCGGCAGCGTGACCTCGGCTGGCCCGTCGGCGTTGAAGTAGAGCAGGAAGTGGTCGTCGCGGATGGCCTGCCCGCGGGCGTCCTTGCCGGCGATCCCGTCGCCGTTGAGGTACATCCCGATCGCCTGCGCGCCACCGTCCCAGTCGCCGTCCTCCATCGGACGGCCCTCGAGGTGCAGCCAGACGATGTCGTTGAGGCGCTCGCCGTCGCCGGTGCGGACCGTGGTGCCGGTGAAGAACCGCTTGCGACGGAACGTCGGATGGCTGCGGCGTAGCCGGATCAGGGCGGAGGTGAACTCCATCAGCGGCTTGTCGGCCTTGTCCCAGTGCATCCACGCGATCTCGGAGTCCTGGGCGTACGTGTTGTTGTTGCCGCCCTGGGTCCGGCCCAGCTCGTCGCCGTGCAGGATCATCGGCACGCCCTGGCTGAGCAGCAGCGTGGCGAGGAAGTTGCGCTGCTCCCGGGCCCGGAATGCCTGGATCTCGGGGTCGTCGGTCGGGCCTTCGACGCCATGGTTCCAGGAGCGGTTGTGGCTCTCGCCGTCGTTGTTGTCCTCGCCGTTGGCCTCGTTGTGCTTCTCGTCGTAGGACACGAGGTCGCGCAGCGTGAAGCCGTCGTGGGCGGTGACGAAGTTGATGCTCGCGACCGGGCGCCGGCCGGAGTGCTCGTAGTAGTCCGAGGACCCGGCAAGTCGGGAGGCGAACTCGCCGAGCGCCGGCTCACCGCGCCAGAAGTCGCGCACGGAGTCGCGGTAGGCGCCGTTCCACTCGGTCCACTGCGGCGGGAAGCCGCCGACCTGGTAGCCGCCCGGGCCGATGTCCCACGGCTCCGCGATCAGCTTGACCTGGCTGACGATCGGGTCCTGCTGCACGAGCTCGAAGAACGTCGCGAGCCGGTCGACCTCGTAGAACTCGCGGGCCAGCGTGGAGGCGAGGTCGAAGCGGAAGCCGTCGACGTGCATCTCGGTCACCCAGTAGCGCAGCGAGTCCATGATCAGCTGCAGCGAGTGCGGGTGCCGGACGTTGAGGGAGTTCCCCGTGCCGGTGTAGTCCATGTAGAACTGCTGGTCGTCCTCGACCAGGCGGTAGTAGGCCTCGTTGTCGATGCCGCGGAAGCTCAGCGTCGGGCCCAGGTGGTTGCCCTCGGCGGTGTGGTTGTAGACCACGTCGAGGATGACCTCGATGCCGGCGGCGTGCATGGCCTTGACCATGGACTTGAACTCCTGGACCTGCTGGCCCTCGCCGCTGGCGGCGTACGACGCCTCGGGCGCGAAGAAGCCGATCGTGTTGTAGCCCCAGTAGTTGCGCAGGCCCTTCTCGAGCAGCGTGCTGTCCTGGACGAACTGGTGCACCGGCATGAGCTCGATCGCGGTGATGCCGAGCTTCGTGAGGTGCTCGGTGATCGCCGGGTGCGCGAGGCCGGCGTACGTGCCCCGGATCTCCTCGGGCAGGTCGGGGTGGAGCTGGGTGAGGCCCTTGACGTGCGCCTCGTAGATGACCGACTCGTTGTAGGGGATGTCGAGGCGGCGGTCGCCCTCCCAATCGAAGAACGGCGTGATCACGACGCTCTTCATCATGTGGGCGGCGGAGTCCTCGTCGTTCCTGGACTCGGGGTCGCCGAAGTCGTAGCCGAAGAGCGCCTGGTCCCAGTCGATGTCGCCGCTGGTGGCCTTGGCGTAGGGGTCGAGCAGCAGCTTGTTGGGATTGCAGCGCTGGCCCTTCGCCAGGTCCCACGGACCGTGGACGCGGTAGCCGTAGCGCTGGCCGGGCTGCACGGTCGGGAGGTAGCCGTGCCAGACGTAGGCATCGACCTCGGTCAGCTCGACCTTGGTCTCGGTGCCGTCCGCGTCGAAGAGGCAGAGCTCGACCTTCTCCGCCACCTCGCTGAAGAGCGCAAAGTTGGTGCCGCTCCCGTCGAAGGTCGCGCCGAGCGGGTAGGCGCGTCCTGGCCAGACCTCCACAGCACCCTCCACGACGTCGTCGATTGGATCGATCAAAGCACACCCCTCATTGGTCCAGCTACTGGAGCGGGCCGTACCCGTTGGGAGCCCCGTCCAACCGCTGCGGGAATGGTGACGCGCCACACCGGGTTGCCGCCGTACGTGACCAGCCCACCGATCTCGCGCGCCAGTGTCGGCCTGCGCAGCGAGCGCGGCCCGATCCTGCTGGCGGTCATGCTCAGCCTCGGTCTGGTCGCGATCGACTCCACGATCCTCGCGACCGCGGTCCCGGCGGTGGTGGGCGACCTCGGCGGGTTCACCCAGTTCCCCTGGCTGTTCTCGGTCTACCTGCTCGCGCAGGCGGTCACCGTCCCGGTCTACGCCAAGCTCGCCGATCAGTACGGCCGCAAGCCGGTGATGCTGGTCGGCATCGGGCTCTTCGTCCTCGGCTCGTTGCTATGCGGGCTCGCCTGGAACATGGGGGCGCTGATCGCCTTCCGTGCCGTGCAGGGGCTCGGCGCCGGGGCCGTGCAGCCGATGAGCATGACGATCGTCGGCGACACCTACACGCTCGAGGAGCGCGCCAAGGTCCAGGGGTACGTCGCCAGCGTGTGGGCGATGTCGGCCGTCATCGGCCCGACGCTCGGTGGCGTCTTCGCCGACTACGTCTCCTGGCGGTGGATCTTCCTCATCAACCTGCCGCTGGGGCTGCTCGCGGCCGCGATGATCTGGCGCAACTTCCACGAGCAGGTGGAGCGCAAGGCGCACCGGATCGACTACGCCGGCTCGGTGTTGCTGACCGGCGGCGGCGTGCTGCTCCTGCTCGCCCTGCTCGAGGGTGGCGTGCGGTGGGGCTGGGCCTCACCCGTCAGCGTCGGGCTGTTCGTGGCGTCGGTTGTCCTGCTCGGCGGGTTCGTGCTGGTCGAGCGACGCGCGGCCGAGCCGGTGCTCCCGCTCTGGCTGCTGCGGCACCGGGTGGTGGTCGCGGCGATGGTGACCTCGCTCGTCGTCGGCGTGCTGATGATGGGCCTGTCGACGTACGTCCCGCTTTACGCGCAGAGCGTGCTCGGGTACGGCGCGGTGGCGTCCGGGCTCGCGCTCGCCGCGATGACGCTGGGATGGCCGATCGCGGCATCCAACTCCGGCCGGCTCTACCTGACGGTCGGCTTCCGGGCGACGATGCTGATCGGCGGCGTGATCGCCGCTGTCGGCACCGCGCTGCTCCTGCTCGTCGGTCCGGACAGCTCGATCCTCCTGCTGGCGCTGCCGTGCTTCGTGATGGGTCTCGGGTTCGGCCTGGTGGCGAGCCCGTCGATCATCGCCGCCCAGACGTCGGTGACCTGGCAGGACCGAGGCGTGACGACCGGATCGACGATGTTCGCCCGCTCGGTCGGCAGCGCGGTCGGCGTCGCGATCTTCGGCGCGATCGTCAACCACGAGGTGGCCGCCCGCCTCGGCCGCGGCGTACCCGACGTGTCGAACCTGACCCCGCAGATCCTCGACCCCGCGATCCACCACGTCTTCCTGACCTCGGCGATCATCGCGGTCGCCCTGCTCGGCGTCGGCATGCTGATGCCGAAGCGGGTCAGCGAGCCGGACGAGGCTGCGCCGGTCGGCGGTGTGTGAGCAACCGTTTGGCGGCCAGGACCGCCATGGAATGGTTGCTGGCTCACCGCTGGGCGTGGCGCGGCGCCGGTCGGCGGTGCGTGAGCAACCGTTTGGCTGCTCAGACGGCCAAGGAACGGTTGCTGGCTCACCGCTGGGCGGTCAGCGAGCCGGACGCACCGCCAGGATCGAGCTGAGCACTCCGGGGTAGGCCGCCTCGACGTCGTCGAGACGCAGGTCCTGGTGGGTCTGGCCGCCGATCACGCTGCGGTCGATCACCCCGGCCTCGCGGAGGATCTTGAAGTGATGGCTGGCCGTCGACTTGCTGACGCCGTCGTACAGCTGGGCGCACGGGGTCGGCCCGGCGCCGGCGTACATCCGGCGGACCATCTCCAGGCGCACCGGGTCGGAGAGGGCGGCGAGCACGTCCTGCAAGGTGCCGACCTCGACTCGCTCCTCAGTGTCGGTCATGTGCTTCTCCTCACCTCGGTTTGATAATCATCGAACCGAGTCCTACGGTGGTCCTGTTCGATCTACATCGAACTTACCACGCAGGAGGAAGCGATGAGCACGATCACGACAGCTCCGGCCGACCACACGACCGGACAGCGGTGGGCCTACCCGCTGCTGATCGCCCTCCTCGCCGCGGCGATGGGCGTCTCCGGTGCACCCGCGCCGCTCTACGGCCTCTACGAGCAGCGCTGGCACCTCGCCCCGATCACCACCACGCTGGTCTTTGCGGCGTACGCCGCCGCCGCGCTGGTCGCGGTCCTGCTCGCCGGGCAGGCGTCGGACAAGTACGGCCGCAAGCCCCTGCTGCTCGGTGCCGCGGCGGGGATGATCGCCGGGCTCGTTGTCTTCATGACGGCTGACGGCGTGGTGGCGTTGTTCGTGGCGCGGGTCCTCCACGGCGCCTCGGTCGGTACGGCGGTCGTGGTCGGCAGTGCTGCGCTCCTGGACCTGCGTCCGTCGCGCGGTGCGCGCACCGGCCACCTGACGGGGATCATGGTCAACGCGGGGATCGCGGTGACCATCCTCGGCACGTCGCTGCTCGCGCAGTTCGCTCCACACCCCTACGTCGCGCCGTACGCCGTGGTGGCGGTGGTCATCCTCGCGATGCTGCTCGGACTGCTGGCGATGGCCGAGCCGCACGCCGGCCGGACCGGGCGGGCGTCGGGTCCGCTGCGGCTGGCCCGCCCGCACGTGCCGGCCTCGATCGCTGCCGACTTCCGGTTCGCCGTACTCGGCGTGATGGCGGCCTGGTCCGTGCTCGGGGTCTACCTGTCGCTCTTCCCGACCTTCGCCGGTCAGTCGACCGGTGTGCACAGCCTGGTGTTCGGCGGCACCGTCGTCGCGGCGATGGCGGGCTCCGCCGCGGTGAGCCAGGCGTTCGGTGGCCGGCTCACCGCCAAGCGTGCCGCGATCATCGGCGACTTCGGCACCGCCGCGGCGCTCGGGGTCAGCGTGCTCGCCCTCGACAGCGGGCACGCCGGGCTGGTAGGCGCGGCCGCGGTGTTCATGGGCCTGTCCTTCGGCCTGGCCTTCGGCGGGTCGCTGCGGCACCTCGGCAGCGTCGTCCCGGCGGGCCAGCGCGGCCAGGTGATGTCGGCGTACTACGTACTCGGCTACATCGCGATGATCGTCCCGACCATCCTCGCCGGGTGGGCGGCGACGACCTGGGGGCTGGCCGCGATCTTTCCGTGGTTCTCGCTCGCGGTCGCACTCGCGTGCCTCACCGCCGGGACCCTCGGCCTGACGGGTCGCCAGCGCAGCCTTGCCTTGGTTGCGAACGGTCCCGCCTGAGGGCTTGGATTCGGGGCATGACGGTTGGTGAGATCGGCGCCTCGATCGGCCCGGACGACGACGAGCCGCACCAGCTCGGGCTGAACAACCGGCTCAACTGGCTGCGCGCCGCCGTGCTCGGTGCGAACGACGGCATCGTCTCGACCGCCGGCATCGTGATCGGCGCGGTCGGTGCGACCAGCGACCGGTCCGCCATCGTGATCGCCGGCGTGGCCGGCCTCGCCGCCGGTGCGATGAGTATGGGCGCGGGCGAGTACGTCTCGGTCAGCACCCAGCGCGACTCCGAGCTCGCGCTGCTGGCCAAGGAGCGCCGGGAGCTGCGCGACGAGCCCGACGAGGAGCTCGCCGAGCTCGCCGGCATCTACGTGGACAAGGGCCTCGACGAGGAGCTCGCGCTCGAGGTCGCGGTCGCGCTGACCGAGAGGGACGCGCTCGGAGCCCACGCCGAGGCCGAGCTGCACATCGACCCCGACGACATCTCGAACCCGTTGAACGCGGCCGCCGCATCGACGATCTCGTTCACGATCGGCGCGTTGCTGCCGCTGCTGACGATGACCCTGGCCTCGCCGGAGATCCGGCTCTGGCTCACCGTCGTCTCGGTCGTCATCGCTCTCGCGATCACCGGCTGGACGAGCGCGAGGTTCGGCTACAGCAGCCCCCGCCGGGCCGTGCTGCGCAACGTGCTCGGCGGTCTGTTCGCCATGGCCGTCACCTACGCGATCGGATCGGCGCTCGGCACCCAGGTCGGGTAAGGAGAGATGCGCCTCTTCGTCGCCGCCGTCCCCTCCGAGGAGGCAGTCGAGCACCTCGACGCGTTCCTGGACGTACGGCGGTCCGCCGCGCCGTTCCGCTGGGCGAGCGCAGAGCAGTTCCACGTCACGCTCTCCTTCCTGGCCGAGGTGGAGGAGCGCCGGCTCGACGATCTCGTCGAGCGGCTCGGTCGCGCCGCGGCCCGTCGTACGGCGTTCGATACCCGGATCGCCGGCGGCGGCGCCTTCCCGAACGCCCGACGTGCCCGCGTCCTCTGGGCCGGGCTCGACCTCGACGAGCAGGGCCGCACCGACCTCGACCGGCTCGCCACCGGCTGCCGCGCCGCAGCCAACCGGGCCGGGATCGTGGTCGACGGTCAGCGCTTCCGCCCGCACGTCACCCTGGCTCGGTTGAGCCACCCGACGGAGGTCTCGAGCTGGGTGCAGCTCCTCGACGCGTACGCCGGGCCGAGGTGGCCGGTCGACCGGATCACGCTGGTGGCGTCGTACCTCGGTGAAGGGCCGCGCGGGCGGCCCCGCTACGAGACGCTGGAAGAGCTCTGGTTCGGCGCCTGAGCGCCGATCCGGCGCAGTGCCGCCAGCAGCGAGGCGTCGGGGGAGTCGCCGCTCGCCTCGATCTCCTGCACCACCGCGTCAGGTAGCCGCTCGAGACCGCGCACCTCCTCGTGCAGCCGTTCCATGTTGGTGTCGAGCGCGTAGGCCGTCTCGGCCGCTTCGCGCAGGCCGGCGAGCAGCTCGGTGGGCACGTCCCGGCGGTACTTGTAGTAGATCTTGTGCTCGAGGCTCGCCCAGAAGTCCATCGCCACGGTGCGGAACTGCACCTCGACACCGACCGGTCGCGGACCCTCGGACAGGAAGACCGGCACCTCCACCAGGGCGTGCAGGCTGCGGTAGCCGTTCGGCTTCGGATCGATGATGTAGTCGCGGATCTCGACGATCCGCACATCGGGCTGGTGCGCGAGCACGTCGAAGACGCGGTAGACGTCGGACGTGAAGCTGCAGACGACCCGGACGCCGGCGATATCGGTGATCCGCTCGCGCACGTCGTCGAAGGAGGGGTGGTCGTCGAGTGAGAGGCCCTTGCGCCGGATCTTCTCCACCAGGCTCTCGGGCGACTTCAGCCGCGACGAGACGCTCTCGATCGGGTTGTAGTCGTGGAGGTGCTTGAACTCGTCGCGGAGGATGTTCAGCTTGGTGACCACCTCGTCCATGCCGAACCGATGCTCGAGCATGAACCGCCGGAAGTCCTCGTCTGGCAGGGGTGGAGGGGTCGCGCTCACCCCACCACCGTACGGAGTGGCCCCGTGAGCCGGTCTCGGCCACCTCTCTGTTCGTGGTGAGCGATGTGCCCTAGGTTGCGGCGGATGAGGATCGCGGTGGCACGAGAGACCCGTGCAGGCGAGAAGCGCGTCGCACTCGTGCCCGAGCTGGTCACCAAGCTGACCGGGCTCGGCTACCAGGTGGCCGTCGAGCCGGGGGCCGGACTGCCCGCGCTGATCTCTGACGAGGAGTACGCCGCAGCTGGCGCGGTCCTCGACGCGCGAGCGTTCGGCGACGCCGACGCGGTGGTCTCGGTGCAGCCGCTCGCCATCGACCGGATCCGGGGGCTGAGGCCGGGCGCCGCGACGATCTCGTTCCTGCCGACCGCGGAGGAGCGCGAGGTGGTCGCCGCGCTGCGGTACGCGGGCGTGACGTCGTTCGCGATGGAGCTGGTGCCGCGCATCTCCCGCGCCCAGCCGATGGATGCGCTGACCTCGCAGGCGCTGGTGTCCGGCTATCGGGGCGTGGTCGTGGCGGCCGAGATGCTGCCGCGCTTCTTCCCGCTCACCATGACCGCCGCCGGGACGGTCCCGCCCGCGCAGGTCGTCGTCCTCGGCGCCGGCGTCGCCGGCCTCCAGGCGATCGCCACCGCCAGGCGCCTCGGCGCGGTGGTCCAGGCGTACGACGTGCGCGCCGCCTCCGCTGAGGAGATCCGCTCGCTGGGCGCGGAGGCGATCGACCTCGGGCTCGAGCCGCTCGAGGGTGCGAGCGGCTACGCCCGAGTGATGACGGAGGATCGCGCTGCGCTGCAGATGCAGCGGCTCGCGCCGTACGTCGCCGCCGCGGATGCGCTGATCACGACCGCCGCCGTACCCGGCCGGCCGGCGCCGTTGCTGGTCTCGCGTGCGATGGTCGAGCAGATGAGGCCCGGATCCGTGGTCGTCGACCTCGCCGCCGAGAGCGGCGGCAACGTCGCGGGCGTGGTCGCGGGTGAGGTGGTCCGGATCGGCAGTGCGCAGGTCTGGGGCGGCGCCGACGTGCCGTCCCAGATGCCGGGGCCGGCGTCGCGGCTCTACGCCCAGAACATCGTCAGCCTCGTCACGCTGATGACGGCCGACGGGGCGTTCGCGCCGGACTTCGGGGACGAGATCGTGGCCGGGTGCTGCGTGACACACGGCGGAGCGATCCGGGCACAGTGACGTTCGATCGCATGGGTCGTTGAGCGGGCATGAACGACGAAGACGACGAGCGCCGCGGTCGCCCCGACGGACACCGCTACGAGGCGCCCGAGTCGGACGAGAGCCGGGTCAGCAAGGAATGGGTGTACGCCGTGCTCGGCATCATCGTCCTTGGCCTGATGGTGCTGATCGCCACCGGCAAGGTGCAGATTTTCCCAGGCGGCTGAGTTGTCCCCGGCTGCCCGTGAGGGATCCCCGGTTCACCGGGTATCCCTCACCTTCTCGGGCTTTGCAACAGCCGAGAAGCTGATGAACCCCCGGTGAACCGGGGATTCCTGTGACAGATGGAAAAGCCAGGTCAGCCCACGACGCCGTACAGCCGGTCGCCGGCGTCGCCGAGACCGGGCACGATGTAGCCCTTGTCGTTGAGCTTCTCGTCGAGGGCGGCGGTGACGATCGTCACGGGGACGTCGAGGCCCTCGAGCTCCTTCTCCAGCCGCGCGCAGCCCTCGGGGGCGGCCAGCAGGCAGACGGCGGTGATGTGGTCGGCGCCGCGGTCGGTGAGGAACTTGATCGCCGCGGCCAGCGTCCCGCCGGTCGCGAGCATCGGGTCGAGCACGTAGCACTGGCGACCGGAGAGGTCGTCCGGGAGGCGCTCGGCGTACGTCGAGGCCTCGAGCGTCTCCTCGTTGCGGATCATCCCGAGGAAGCCGACCTCTGCCGTGGGCAGCAGCCGCATCATCCCGTCGAGCATGCCGAGGCCGGCCCGCAGGATCGGCACCACCAGCGGCCGGGGCCGGGCCAGCCGCACCCCGGTCGTGGGCGAGACCGGGGTCTCGATGTCGTACGCCTCGACGCGCACGTCGCGGGTCGCCTCGTAGGCCAGCAGCGTCACCAGCTCGTCGGCGAGGCTGCGGAACGTCGGTGAGTCCGTCTCGACCTTGCGCAGCACGGTGAGCTTGTGGGCAACGAGCGGGTGGTCGACGACGTGGGTGCGCATGGGCAAACACTAGTGCTCCAACAGGGGAAGGGGGTTGGCCGCGTCCTCGCGGTCTGCCACTCTGGAAGACCTGACTGGACACCAACCACACACCGGGATCGGAGGAGTGCCATGACAGAAGAGATCGATGGCGTCGACTTCGCCCTGGCCGCCTACCGCGACGAGGGTGTGTGGACCGTCAAGGAGCTCGCCCACGACGTGATCGAGGACGTCGACCGGCTCTCCCACGCGCTGCGAAGGTTCCCGGGCGACGGTGGTGCTGTCGGCCTGGTCGCGATGGACGAGGACTTCTTCGTGATCGTGCGAGTGGCGGGTGCGACCACCCGGGTATTGCTGTCCGACATCACCGCCGCGGACGAGTGGGAGCTGGCCAGCTCCGCCTTGACCTTCCTCGGCCTGCCCCCACCGGAAGACGAGGACGACCAGGTCCCCGCGGGGGACCTTGACCTCCTGGGCGACCTCGGCATGCACGCCATGGACATGGGAGTGCTGCTCGACGACGTCGACCTCTACCCCGACGAGATGCTCTCCGACGTGGCCCGCAAGCTCGGCTTCGGCGAGCTCTTCGACGACGCGATCGGCCTCACCTCGGCGTGAATGGTCAGCAGTGGGAGGGCGCGATGAGCGCCGCCCTCGACGAGGCGCGCGCCGCGCTGGCGACCGAGGACGTGCCGATCGGCGCCGTCGTCCTGGCCCCGGACGGTACGACGGTCGGCCGCGGCCGCAATCTGCGCGAGGCCGAGCACGACCCGACCGGTCACGCTGAGGTGGTCGCCCTCCGCGAGGCCGCCCGAGCTCGCGGCGAGTGGCGCCTCGACGGACACACCCTGGTCGTCACCCTCGAGCCCTGCACGATGTGCGCCGGCGCGGCGGTGCTCAGCCGGGTCGAGCGGATCGTCTTCGGAGCCTGGGATCCCAAGGCTGGCGCGGTCGGAAGCCTCTGGGACGTCGTACGGGACCGTCGCCTCAACCATCGACCGGAGGTCGTGGCCGGCGTCCTGGCTGACGAGTCGCGCGCACTGCTAGAGGAGTTCTTCGCCAGCCGTCGCTGATGCCAATCGTCCGGCCTGGTGATCGGTCGCCTGCTGCAGCCCACACCTGTCAGCGATCGCGGTCCGTCGGCCGGCCCACTCTCTGCTCCAGCAGGCCGAGCCCTTCGGCGCGAACGAGGGCCGCGGAACGGTCGTGCACCTCGAGCTTGGCGTAGAGCGAGACCAACTGCTTCTTGATCGTGTTCACCGACACCGTCAGCGTCCGGGCCAGGTCCGCCGCCGTCTCGTGCCGTTGCAGCTGGGTGAGTACCTCCCGCTCTCGTTCCGAGAGGGCGACGAGCTCCGCACAGCGCGGGTAGGGGCACGCGACGGAGTCGAGCAGTCGTGTCGTCTCGGCGTCCAGGGTCGAACCGGTCTCGCTCAGGAGCTCGTGGCGCACCTCGGTCGGGAAGACCAACAGCGCCTCGAGGTCCCCGGTGTCGGCGCTGAGCGACAGTGTCTGCCGGAAACTCTCGTGCGCCGCCTCCGGTCGTCCGAGCAGGTGTGAGGCGAGCGCGTGAATGGCGATCAGCATCAGCCGATCGCGCACCTGGACCTCCCGCTGCCACACCCCGCTCACCGCCAGCTCCGCGGCCTTGCGGAGGTTGCCGGTCATCAGGTGCAGTCGGACGGTGGGTGTGGCCAGCCAAGCCGGGATCGAGTCCATCCGGTCGACCCACGATTGGAAGCGATTCACCTCGGCGGTCGCCAGCATCACCTCGGCAGTGCATCGATCGATGACCTGCCGGGCGACTCCGTCGGCGGCGTCGATCTGGTGCGCGTAGACCTGGTGCAGGTGATTGATCACCGAGAGCATCGAGAGGGCGTCGCCGCCAAGGAGGGCGTGGCGGGTGTGGACCAGCACCACTAGAGGCCACAGCCCCCCGAGCTCCGGCCCGACCGGAGCATGCTGCAACGCCACCCGCGAGGTCTCCAGGTCCAGACGGTCCAGGGCCAGCATGCTGCGCGTGAGCTGCGCCGGCAGGGTCGCGTACGTCGCCGTCCACCGGTCAGCGAGGTCCACGGTCTCGTGGGCGGCCAACCAGCGCTCCGCTTGCGCGCGCTGGCCGCCGACCGCGTGCAACGCCGACAGCAGACCCGCAGCGGACGCGCCGACCGGGGTGCGCGGGCTTAGCCCGTGGGCGGTCGACACCGACTCGACGACCCCGCCGAGCTCGCCAGCGCTCAGCCGGGTGATGGCGCTCTGCAGGTGGTACCAGGCCGCCTGGGGCTTCCAGCGCCACTGGGGTTCACCCGACAGGCGCGCGCGGTCGAGCACCCTGCTGACCTCCAGGGAGAGCCGATGCGCCTCGGCCAGTCGTCCCTCGCCGCGCCGGGCCACCATCGCGGCGGTCAACAGCTCGGCCAGCACCCGAGGGTCCTCGATCCGGCGGGCGTCGGCGAGGTGGTCCAGCCCGACGCGTGCGTAGTGCTGGAAGAGGATGTCGACCCGCCGGGTCCAGTCCAGGTCGTGCGAGCTGCGCAGCGCATCGCCGAGAGCAGCTGGCACGGCCAGCGCCGGGAACTGCTGCTGGACCGTGACCGGCAGCGCGGAGTAGGCCGCCTCGAACGAACCGGGGTCAATGCCCGGCAGCGACCATCCA
This sequence comes from Nocardioides endophyticus, assembly GCF_039543845.1. Classification (NCBI taxonomy): domain Bacteria; kingdom Bacillati; phylum Actinomycetota; class Actinomycetes; order Propionibacteriales; family Nocardioidaceae; genus Nocardioides; species Nocardioides endophyticus. Next base: position 124,333 of record NZ_BAABKN010000004.1, read on the forward strand.
CGCTTCGACCAGAGACCGACCAGCAGAGCCCAGTCCTCGGCCGCCCGTCCGTGGCGCATGGCCTGGCCCACGGCGACGTCGTCCGCCACCTGGGCAAGGTGTCGGGCCACCGCCCCGTGAGCCGCGCGAGCCTCGTCGGGCGCGACGCGCTGGAAGTGCTCGATCAGGGCACGGCGCATCAGCGGGGGATACTCCCAGGCCGTCGCTCCCGCGTCGCTGGGCAGGCGCCACAGCAGGCCCTGACGCTCCAGGGCACCCGCCGTCTCCTCGGCCGACTGCTCGGGCGTGCCGCGGAGGCGCACCAACACCGAGGCCAGTTCGCTGTCGAACCGGTCGGGTACCGCGAACCGCATCGCCGTGGTGTCGGTGCCCGCGACGCCCAGCCCAGGCAGGACCGTGTTCACCATGAAGTCGCCCGCCACGTGGGTGGCGAACTCCGCCGACGCCGCCGGCGTCGCGTCGAGCACCAGCCGCAAGGGGAGCAGCCACCCACCGGTGAGCCCGTGCAGCATGCGGGCCGCACGAGCGTCGATCTCGTGACCCCAGGCCGCGACGAATGTCTGGACCTCGTCGGCGCGGACGGCGAGGTCGCGGCCGCGCAGCACGTTGGTCTCGAGCTTGCCCAGGTCGGCGGCGCGGTGGAAGTGGTGTCCGGGCTCCGCCAGCACGACGGCGTACAGGAGCGGCGCGCGGCGGACGAGGTCGACAAAGGTCTCCGCGATGACGGGGTCGGCAAGCAGGTGCGCGTCATCGATGATGACGACCGTCGGTCGCTCGGCCGCGGCCAGCTCGTCGAACCACCCCGACGAACGCCGGAACCTCCCTGCTCCCTGGACCAACCCGGAAAGCTCGGTCACGCCGCTGCGCGCCAAGCCACGACGCAGCAGCCTCATGAACGCGGCGACGTCCTTGACTGCGGCGCTGGCCCCGATCCAGACGACGTGTCCGCCGAGGGCCTCGTGCTCGCGGGCCCACGCCAGCCCGAGCGCCGACTTCCCGAATCCCGGAAGGGCCTCGACCACCGTCAGCGGCGACATCCGATCCAGCCGACGCAGCAGCTCGGGCCGGGGCACCAGGCGACCCGGCCCGCGCGGCGGCACCAGCGGATCGAGCTCGAGCGTGCCCCCCCATGGATCGAGCTCGGTTGGCAATTTACCCGGGCTCGGCAAGTCCGCCAGCTCTAGCCACGTGTCCCGATTCACGTCGCCCACAGGGGGGGCCAACTCCTCTTTGCTTGTGCCGACCGAAGCCCGCAGGATTCAGTCGGCCGTCCTGCAACGGCATCTGCTCATCCGGCGGGAGGCCTAGTCACACCCCCGCGTACTCATCCTCGAATGCATCCCCGGCCGTCCCAGCACGGGACACGGACCAACGACGGACCAATCGAGGACCAGCGGTGCGACCCGACCCGCCGCCGGGCGGGCAGCGGCTCGGTGCTGAGAGGTCGGCATGGTGGCCTTTCCGAGAGGAGACGGAGCGTTGCGAGTGAAACGCTTCATGGAGTCTCGACGTACCGACGACCGGAGCGGCCCGAGGTTACGCAGACAGGCATCCGTCTAGACCACTGCGGCGGTCGGCTGCGACGGAGGCCGACCGGGGTGGGACAGGGGACGGGTCAGGACTCCGGATCGGGCCGGGTCCGGCTGGTGTCGGCGGCTGGGCTCGGCGGCTGGGCTCGGCGGACGGACCAGGGGCGTACCAACCGAGGACCAACTTCGCGGCCAACCGGTCCATGCGGCCACGGCCCGACCCATGCTGTGCGCGAAGACCTGTTCGAGAAGCCCCAGGCTCCAGCCCTCCCCCCAGGAGAACCATTCATGACGACATCGTCGTACCTCCCACGACCGCCTCTCATCGAGCCGTCCGCCGTCCGAGGAGCCTCCGGGCCGCGACGCGCCATGGTCATGTTCCTGACCCTGCTGCTCGGGCTCTCGACACTGGCTCTGGGCTTTGCCGCCCCTGCCGGGGCGGCAACCGTCTACGAGATCGACGGCGAGTGGGCCCCCGGCACCCCCACCACGGTCGCGAAGGGCGACGTCGTCACCAGCGAGTGGCGGGTCAACGTCAACGACGACCGGCCGGCGCCGTCGAACGACCCGGTGGACAACGTCAACTTCACCGTGACCATCGACAACGGCCAGTTCAAGGCGCTGCCGGACCTGTGCAAGACGGGTGCGGCCTACACGCCGCCGTCGAGCCTCTCGGCCGACAAGAAGACGCTGGTGTGCAACCTGGGCACGGTTAACCAGGGCACCGCGGTCGTGGTCCAGGCCCCGATCGTGGCCGACGGCACCACCGGCGAGCAGATCACCGCCTCGGGCTCGATCGCCGGGCTGACCGACGACCTGACCCCGATCAACATCAAGAACACGTTCGGCATGGACATGCTCTGGGGTCAGCCGTCCCCGTTGACCGTCGCCTCTCCCGGAGGGAACCCGGGCGACTTCGACTTCGACTTCGAGTGGACGCTGTTCCAGGACGTCGGCAGCGATGAGGGACCCCAGACGATCACCTACAACTTGACCATCCCGGTGGCGGACGGCTCGCCGCTGGAGCTCGGCCAGCGAAGCAACGTCGCGCCGTATGACCAGCCGTGCACGCCGTTCGTGTCGCCATACGGGGCAACGGGTCACCCGTACTCCGCTGGGGGCACTGTGGATCAGCGGGCCCCGTTCGTGCAGACCTGCACCTTGGTCAAGACCGGGCCCAACACGTTCCGGATGACGATCACCGGGATCGACTACTCCCAGACCCAGGTGCCGACCCAGGACTCGAAGGGCAACCCGCTGCCCGCCGACCAGGTCGCGGTCGCCAGCGGCTCGATCTGGCTGCGGATCCGCGACCTCCAGGCCTCCACCGGGGTGACCCTGGCCGCCAGCGCGCCGACCTACACCTCGGTGACCGGCCAGACCGATCCCGACGAGACCGCCAACAACACCTCCAGCAAGACGATCCTGTTCCCAGGCCCGTGGGCGCACCTGTGGGGCGGATCCCCCACGCGTTCCACCAACTGGGACAACAACATCGAGGTGGCCCCGGGCGCGACCTACATGTTCGGTCAGACCGGTGACCTCCGCTCAACCTATGGTGTGGTCAACCCCACCGACGTGCTGTCCGACTGCACGGTCCTGGACAACCAGTACGTCGACTATCGCGGTGTCAACGTCTACTCCACGCCTCCCGGCGACCCGCTGGGCGCGCCGCAGCCGCCCGGGTTCGGGCAGCTGGCCTGGTATGTCGGCAACGACCCGACGCTGATGGCCGGCAACGCCGGCTACAACCCGGACGCGTTCACCGGCTGCAACACCAACACCGGTTGGGTGTTCACCGAGCCGGCCGACCTGACCACGGTCAAGGCGGTCCGCTGGACCGGCCCCGCGTCCCTGCTCAACGGCAATGGCTTGAATCTGCGTGTCTACGAAACGATCCAGACCGACGCCCCGATCGGGCAGGACGTCTGGACCTGGGGCGGCTACGGCCTCAACGGCACCTGGACCTACCCGGGCCGCGGTTCCAGCGGCGTCGGTCAGCTCACGGCGACACCCGGTGAGCGGTATCCCTACACCGCCAACGGTCGCGACATCCTGCACGTCATCTTCGCGGTCCCGACCATCCGCAAGACCGGCGACCGTCAGGTGGTGCGTCCGGGTGAGCCCGCGACGTTCACCCTGACCTACTCCGCCAACGGGTCGGCTGGCGCGGTCCCGCCCACGGTCGATGACTACCGAATCATCGACACCCTGCCGGTCGGCATGACCTACGTGCCGGGCTCGGCGGCGCCGGAGCCGACCATCACCACCAACGCCGGTCGCCAGGTGCTGACGTGGCTGCTGGACGACGTGCCGACCAACGCGCTCCAGACGCTGACCTATCAGGCGGTCGCGGGCACTTCGGTCACGCCGGGTCAGACCCTGACCAACACCGCGACCTCGGACCTGCGCGGCGAGGTCTCCAAGCCGGCGACGGCGCAGGTGGTGGTCTCCTCCAACGGCTACACCGAGATCAGCAAGACCGCGGACACGCCGTTCATCCCGAACCTCGATGGCTCGGGCGACGGCGAAGGGTCGTGGACCGTGACCATGCGGTCCTTCGACCCGCTGCCGCAGGCCTACACCGACATCATCGACATCCTCCCCTGGGAGGGTGACCAGCGCGGGACCGACTACGACGGCAGCTACAAGCTCAAGGCCGTCACGATCCCGGCCGGCTCGGTCGGCACGGTCTACTACACCACCGCCGACCCGGCCACGCTGTCCGATGACCCGGCGACCCCGGCCAACGGTGGGGCCAACACCCCGTCGGCGATGTGGTCGACGACGTTCACCCCGGACGCCACGGCGGTCCGGGTGATCGGCCCGGTGCTCGCTCCGGGTGCGGTGCGCCAGTTCCAGGTGCACATCCAGACCGACGGCGCGTCTCCGCTGGACGAGTTCGTCAACCGGGCCCAGGGCCGGTCCCAGCACACCCGGCTGGTGACCCGGACCTCGGCGCCGATGCAGATGGCCCCGCACTACGCGGCGAACCTGAAGAAGTACGTCCAGGACGCCAAGGGTGTGTGGCGTGACGCCAACGACGTGACCGACTACCCGGCGTTCAAGATCGGCGACACGGTGAAGTACCGGATCGTGGTCACGAACATCGGTCAGGGCACGCTGACCAACATCGACGTCAAGGACGACAAGTTCCCGCAGGGAGCGTTCCACGTCGACTCGCTGGCGCCTGGTGCCTCGCAGTCGCATGAGTACTCGATGGTGATCCCTGGGGATGCCGTGGGAACTCTGGTCAACACCGCCTGTGCCGAGGCCGACACCCCCGCCGATGCGGGTGGGCTCGAGCCGGTGATCAACTGTGACCCGGCGGGTCGCGAGCTGGTCAACTACATCACCACCAAGGTGGCCGACCCGACGTCGGGCACCGCGGTCCAGGCCGGTCAGAAGATCAAGTACACCATCGCGGTGACCCAGCAGGGCACTGTGCCGGCCGACGCCGTCTTCACCGACGACCTGGCCGACGTCCTCGACGACGCCAAGTACAACGGTGACGCGAGTGCCACCATCGGCACGGTCGAGTACGTCGACGGGAAGCTGCTCTGGACGGGCACCGTGCCGGTCGGGCAGGTCGCTCACGTGACCTACACCGTCACCGTCAAGGGCGTCAAGAAGCTCGGGAACCGCGACATCGTCAACCCGGTGACCTCGCCCGGCTGCGTGGTCCTTGACGGGGAGACGGTGAACTGCGACACCGAACACCGGGTGCCGAAGTTCGACCTGATGCTCACCAAGAAGGTCCTGGGGAGCGCGGTCGTCAAGCCCGGCCAGGCGATCCGGTACAGCCTCGTCGTCGCCAACCGCGGCCCCGAGGTCGCGGTCGCGCCGATCGTGCTCACCGACAAGCTGCCCCGCGGTCTGGAGCTGGTCAAGGCTGGCGGGAACGGCTGGAAGTGCACGGTCCGCAAGGCGATCGACAAGGTGAGGTGCACGAGGGACCGCAACCTCGCGGCCGGCAAGCGGGCACCGAAGGTGGTCGTGGTCGCGAAGGCGACCAAGGCAGCCAAGGGCCGGCTGGTCAACGTGGCGGAAGTGAGCGCCGGCGGTGACACCGTCCGGAAGAACAACCACGACGTCGCGGCCGTGACCATGGGTCGACCGCCGGCGCTGCCGAGCACTGGATTCCGGCAGATGCTGCGGAGCTGGTCGTTCTGAGACGAGGGTCTCTGATCGTCCGAGCCACCGGGGTCGTGCTGGGCGTCGCGATAGCGACGTCCGGTGCGGCCCCGGTGGCCGCCTCGGGACACATCTCGGGGGTCGTGTCCGTGGAGTCGCCGACGGCAGCACCGTCGGCGACTCCCCTGCCCAGGACGTGCCGGCCGGTGGGCCGGGCGTTCACGCCGAAGACCATCGTCATCCCCGGCGTCGTCGCCGCGACTCGGGTCCTGGCCCTCGGACGGGATCGACGCGGGGTGCCCCGCACGCCCCCGCTGACGTCGAGGGGCAAGTGGCAGTTCGCGTGGGACAAGGCGTCCGGGAACCGACCGGGTGGTCGCTGGGGCGTCATCCGGCTCAACGCTCACACTTATCCGGCCTCGGCCGGAACGGCGCTCGGCAACCGACTGCTCGCCAGGCTCCGCAAGGGAGCGGTCGTCCGGGTGGCCGGATCCAGCGGCCAGCGGCTCTGCTACCGGGTGACCAAGCGGGTCAGCCTCCGGGCCGAGCGGTCCTCCGTCGACTACTACGACGACGGTGGCCGGTCCCGGATCGCGATCCTGGTCTGCTCCGGGAAGCGCCGCGGACCGGGTGACTGGAGCCACCGGACCATCTGGTACGCCGTGCCGACCTCGCCCGCGCGCTGAGCATCCAGGCCGCCGGAGCCCGGAAGCCTGTGAGACATCGTGCCATGGTGCGCGACCGTGGTTTCAGTCCCGCGGACCACCGTGCATCAGACCGTCCAACCCGCCGATGGAATCCGCCAGCTCGGGGTCGAACTCCCCGGCTCTTCTCGCGGCTCGATGCTGTCCGCGATCAGCTGGCAGCAGGTGCAAAGAGCAGTGGTGGCGCCGGGAGTCCCGACGCCACCACCCACTCCTGACCTATCGCTGCGTCAGCGGTGGCGCTTCACCCTGAGGGCGGGAGCGCTGACCTGGAGGTCCTTGTACCCAGGGGCGTGCGCGGTTGCGGTCACCTTGATGCGGTGTCCGACGTCCCTCTTCGTGACCTGGTAGGTCACGCGAGTAGCACCCTGGATCGCCTTGCCGTCGCGGTACCACCGGTAGGTGATCTTGGATGGCTTCGGAGTGAAGGCCACGCGGATGGCCCTCAGCTTGTGACCAACCGTGGCCTTGCCCGCCGTCTTCGGCTTGTGCTTGGCCGCGAAGGTGCCCTGGGCGACCCGCACCGCATGGCTGTCCGACGTGGCGGTCTCGTACCCCGCGAGCTTGGCGGTCACCGTCACCCAGATCGACGCCTTGGCGTCCTGAGCAGTCAGCGTGTACGACGAGCCCGTAGCCGCAGCGATGGCCTTGCCGTCTCGCTTCCACTGGTAGTTGACCGCCGTCCCGGCCGGCCACGTGCCCGCCGTGGCGGTCAGCCTCGACCCCACCTTGGCCGTGCCGCCGATGGCGGGGAGGGCCGTCGGCAGCAGGGTCCCAGCGCCGACCCTGACCGGCTCGCTGGTCGCGGTGGCGTCCTCGAGGCCACGAGCGGAGGCCGTGACCGTCACGGAGAGCGCTGCCCCCTGGTCCGCCGGCACCAGCTGGTACGACGAGCCCGTGGCGCCCTGGATCGGAGCACCGTTGCGCAGCCACTGGTAGGAGACCGAGCTCGGCTTCGGGCTCCAGCTGCCGGCGTCCGCGGTGAGGGTCTGACCGACCGTGGCCACGCCGGTGATCTGCGGGGCCACGTCCGAGGTCAGCGTGCTGATCCCGCCGACGAAGCGGTAGCTGCCGGGGTCCACCGAGTAGACGGCGTACGTCGAGTCGCCGGCGGTCTCGTCGCGGACGAAGGTCGCGCCGGCGGGAGCGCCGGCTCCCTTGCCGAGGGTCGGCACCCAGATCTCAGCCGAGGTGTTGGCCGGGATCGTGACGTCCAGAGCGAGGGATCCGTCCTCGCGCTTGGTCCAGTCGCTCGACACGGTGCCGTGCGGAGTCTCGCGGGTGCCCGCTACGTGCCCGAGCGTGCCCACGGGCTGCGGCTTGACGACGATCTTGTCGAAGCCTGTGGAGTCGGCCTCCTGCTGGATGCCCGCCAGACCGGCGCTGAACCACTCGTCGATCTGCAGCAGGATCATGTGGTTCTGCGAACCCGCCATGTCCCACGACTCGGGGATCGTGGTGCGGCCCGCCGCGATGAAGTTGGCGTAGCTCGGCGCCGTCGGCTCCTGCAAGACGTCCCACAGCACGTTGCTGCGGCCGTTGTCCATCAGCACCTGGTACGTCGGCTGGAGTCCGACCTCACCACCGGACATGTGCGGGCCCTTGCCGTCGGTGCCGGGGTGGTAGGCGCGGATCCGCGCCTCGAGATCGTCGAGCACGGCCTCCTTGGCGTCGGCCGGGACGATCCCCATGGCCAGCGGCAGGGCGTCGAGGGTCTGCGAGCCCGTGGTGCCGTTCGGCCCGGCACTCGTGTACGACTTCGTCTCCGGGTTGAAGAACTTCGCGTTGAACGCGTCCGCCAACTGCGAGGCGAGTCCGCGGTAGTCGGTCGCGTCGTCGTCGTGACCGAGCTCGGCCGCCATGTCGGCCATGTCCGAGGCAATGGTGTAGAGGCCGTAGGTGCCGGTGGCGGCCTTCGGCGTCGTGGTGTCACCCGCGATCCAGTCGCCGAGGCCACTGACGAGCAGGCCGCCGGCGACCTGGGCTCGCACGTAGGCGAGGTAGTCCTGCATCGGCTCGTAGTACTCGCGCATGGTGTGCGTGTCGCCGTACGTCTTCCACAGCTCGTACGGCGTCAGGATGAACGCGCCACCCCAGTTGACGTCGTCGCGGTAGCCGCCGCCGAAGACGGTCGGCTCCGGCGCGATTCCTGGCATCTGCCCGTTGGGCAGCTGCGCCTCGAGCATCTGGCGCTGCATGCCCCTCAGGTAGGAGGAGACGTCGAAGTCGGAGTGGATCGCCCCCATCGACTGGATCATGTCGGCGAGCCAGCCCAGCTTCTCCCGCGTCGGGCAGTCGGTGAAGATCGCCTGCATGTTGGAGCGGATCGAGTACTCCGACATCGTGTGGATCTGGTTGATCATCGCGTTGTCGGTCGTCACGTCGCCACCGGAGGGCACGTCGGCGTTCGTCTGGAGACCGACGAGCGTCTTCTCGTCCGGCGTGAAGCCGGCCGGCAGTCCGAAGACCTGGACGTACTGGAACCCGTGGTACATGAACTGGGGAGCGAAGGTCTCCCCGCCCGGGTCACCCGACGTCGTGTAGGTGTCGAAGATTCCGGTGGCCGAGCCCGCCGACGCGGTGCTGACCGTGCCGTTCCCGCTCGCCGTCTCGCCCGGGACCAGCTTGATCACGGTGCCTGCCGGCACGGTGCCGCCTGGGATGTGGAGCTGCGGCATGCCCGCGAAGTTCTGCCCGAGGTCGAAGGACCACGACCCGTCGCCGACGTCCTTGATGGTCGCGGCCTTGAACGTCTTCTGCAGGCGCACTGGCGGTGCCTCGCGCCAGACCAGCTTCGTGTCGAGCGAGGGTGCAGAGGTGATCGAGGCGTCCTCCCACCCGTTGGTCTCGGAGAGGTCGGCGCCCGGTTCGTCCCACCCGTCCTGGACCTCGCGTGCGTCGTAGTCGGTGCCCGCGTACCAGTTGTCGGTGGTTGTCGGCCCGTCCTTGGTCTGGAACGACGGGTCGCTGACGACGGTGGACGACGTGCCGTCGGTGTAGGTGATCTCCAACCGCGCGAGCAGGCGCGGGGTGATCATCGTGCCCGCCTGCGTCGACGGGCCGGAGCCGATGACCGTCGTGCCGGCCTCGTGAGCCGTGCCCAGCTCCGGGGAGACCGTGACGGTCCCGGCGCCGACAGCGGAGATCCGGCGGGACTCCAGTCGAGCGCCTCCATCACCGGTGTCGACATTCAAGGTGTCACCCACGTTGAGGCCCACCGTGCCGGTCACCGCCACGGTCGTGTCGCCGACCTGGGTCGGTGCAGTCAGGGCGAACTGCGGCTGCGGCACGCTGTTGAACTTGAGGTACACGTCGTTGCGTCCGGCTGCGGCGTTGCCCTTGGGATAGACGTTCGTCTGTCCGTTGCCCAGGGCGACGCCGAGGGTGTTGTCGCCACTCTGGACGAGGTCGGTGACGTCGTAGTCGCCGTACTCGACCGAACGCATCGGGTTGGTCACCCCCGGGTTCAGCACGGTATCCGTGACCTGCTTCCCGTTCACGGTGGCCTGGTAGGCCCCCAGGCCCGCGACGTACAGGCGGGCCTTGTCGACCTGCCGTGTGGCGGTGAAGGGCTTGGCGAAGATCGGCAGCGGGGTCGTGGGATCCGGGCCCTGCGGGTTCGGCTCGCCGGCGACGGTCTTGATCACGTCGGCGGCGGTCGGTGAGGACGACGTCGCCGAGGCCCGGATGGTGAAGTCCACCGGGAAGTTCGGGATCTGTCCATCGGCCGTGCGGGCGTCGCTGCGCGGGTAGAGCACGATCCGGTTGAAGTGCTGGACCGACTTGAGGTCGATCTGGATCCACTTGGACGGGTCGACGTCCTGGGTCGTCGACTGCCGGGTCATGAAGCCGGGGCTGACGATCAACCCGTCGGTCAGGCCCTTCGAGCTCCACCCGTTCGAGTTGAACTGGTCCGAGGCAGAGACACTCGTGCCGCGGGCGACATTCGTGCCCTCCGGCGTCAGGACCTCCATCTCGGCGAGTTGGATGCGCGAGACGACGCCGTAGGACGACTCGTTCAGTGGCAGACCGAGCTTCGTCACGTCCAGTCGCACGTAGCGCGCGTTCTGATCACCGACGTCGATCGTCACGCCGCGGTTCAGCGGAGCCGGAGGCTTCTCGATCCACTTCGCGTCACCCCAGTCGGACGACTCCAGCAGACCCATCTCGAAGGTGGACGGGGAGCTCCAGGCGGAGGTTGCGCCGTTGCCGTCCCAGACCCGGACCTGCCAGGACACGTCCGTGCGCGAGGTGAGCGCCGTGCCGGCGTACGTCGCCTGCTGCTCGGCGCTGGTGACCTGCCCAGAGTCCCAGAGCGACCGCCCCGAGCCATCTGTCACGCGCACCTCGTACCCGGTCTGTGCTGCCGCCGGGCCGGTGCCGGACAGCTGCCAGCTGAAGGTGGGGGTGGTGTCGTCGACACCCAGCGGCTGGTCGGTGCGGTTGTCGATGCGCAGACCGTCGACGGAGACCTGCGCGGGATCCGCGGGGTTGGTGGGCGCTGCCGCGGCGGCGGTGCCACCGGCGAATGCGAGGCTCGCGACGGTCACGACAGCGGCGGCCGAGGAGAGCCATCGCCGTGGCGTCGTACGTCCCCTCCCCGCGGATTCTGGAGCACTGGGCTGGAGCACAGGTGGGTCTCCTCTAGTTGACGAGGTTAATGAATCGTTTCAGAACGGGATGTTCGCACGGCAGTGACCTCCGCCACAACCCCTTACTTCCCAGTACTGACTACCCAGGCCGAGTCGTGGTGGGTCAGGCAGCGTGACGCGATGTCGGGCTCGATGAAGGCGTGTGCGCCTGCCTGGTGATTCGTTTCAGGCGACATCGAGACCCGAGGAGATGAGCGGCTCGGCGGACGAGTTCCTGGAGCTGTTGCGCGCCCACATGCGCTGAGTGCCGTGGGTCTGCCCGACACCGCGGAGGGGTTCTAGGTCTACCCCGTCCCGGGTGTCAGCACCATCGTGCGACCGGCAGCGTCGCCGAAGACTGGCGACATGACGCTTCAGAACACTGCCAGCGCGGAACGCCAGGCCGCGAGCGGCTCCGACTTCGCCGAGCTGCGGCGCCGCATCGAGGCGGCCGGCCTGTTGCGCCGCCGACCCGGCTACTACGCGATCCGGTGCGCCGCGGTGGGCGCCGCGCTGGTGCTCAGCTGGGTGGCGCTCTTCCATGTCGGCTCGACCGTCGGCGCCCTGCTGGTCGCTGTGCTGATGGCGGCGGTGTCCGGGCAGCTCGCCCTGCTGGCGCACGACGTCGCGCACCGACAGGTCTTCCGCACTCGTCGGCCGGCCGAGCTGGCCGGGCGGCTGATCGGCAACCTGGGCGTCGGGATGAGCTACGGCTGGTGGCAGGCCAAGCACACGCGCCACCACGCCAACCCCAACCACCAGGAGCTTGACCCGGACGTGGCTCCTGACCTGCTGGTGTGGTCGACCGAGCAGGCCGAGGGTTCGGCTCAGGACGCACGCGGGCTCGCCCGCATTGTCGCGGCGTACCAGGGGCCCCTGTTCTTTCCGTTGCTCACCCTCGAGGCGCTGAACCTGCGCAGCTCCAGCATCCGCGCGCTGCTCCGACCCGGTCTGCGCGGGCGCCGGCTCGAGACCGCGCTGCTGGCCGCCCACCTGGTGGGCTACCTCAGCCTGGTGCTGGTCGCGCTGCCGGTTGGGCAGGCGCTGATGATGATCGCCGTGCACCAGGCGCTGTTCGGTGTCTACCTCGGCTGCGCCTTCGCCCCCAACCACAAGGGGATGCCGACGCGCACGGGGCAGCCGGAGCCGGACTTCCTGCGCAAGCAGGTGCTGACCGCGCGCAACGTGCGCGGCGGGCTGGTGACCGACGCCGCGCTCGGCGGGTTGAACTACCAGATCGAGCACCACCTCTTCCCGAGCATGCCGTGCGTCAACCTGCCACGCGCGCAGCCGATCGTGCGCGACTTCTGTGCCGAGCGAGGAGTCGACTACGAGGAGGCCGGCCTGCTGGCGTCCTACGGCATCGCGCTCCGGCACCTGCACTCCGTCAGCGCACCGCTGCGCCAGCGATGACCCTGGACAGGACCGTGTTGTCTGGAGCAGGGTGCTGGGATGCGTCTTCTCGGAACGCTCGCCCTGTCCACCCTGCTCGTCGGCTCCATCCTCGGGACCCCGGCGTACGCCGGCCACCACGGTCCACCGAGCCACGGTCACGGTGATGGGCACGGCCCATCACTGCAATGGGACGAGACCGTCGTCGACGCCGACCAGGGCTTCCGCGGTCTCGATGCGGTCGACCGGCGTACGGCGTGGGTGACGGGCGGCAGCGCCACCGAAGGTGCCCCGGGCCGGGTGTTCCGCACGACCGACGGCGGTCGGAGCTGGGACGATGTGAGCCCTCCTGGCACCGAGGGCCTGCTCTTCCGCGACGTCGAGGCGCGTGGCAAGAACGAGGCCGTGGTCCTGGCGATCGGGCCGGGTGACGCCTCGCGGATCTACCGCACCACCACCGGAGGTGCGAGCTGGGCTGCTGCCTTCGTCAACGACGATCCCGCGGCGTTCTACGACTGCATGGCGTTCTATCCGGACGGCAAGCGTGGTCTGGCCTTGAGCGACCCGGTCGACGGGAGGTTCCGGATCCTCTCCACCCGCGACTCCGGCCGCTCTTGGAAGGTCCTCCCGGACGCCGGGATGCCGGCAGCACCGACGGAGGCCGGCTTTGCCGCCAGCGGCGACTGTCTGGTCACCGCCGGACGCTCGGCGTACTTCGGCTCCGGCGGCGGTGCCTCACGCATCTTCCGGTCAGACGACTACGGCGTGTCCTGGACCGCCACCGACTCCACGATCCCTGCCGGCGAGGCCGCGGGCGTGTTCGGCCTGGCGTTCCGTTCGCCGAAGGAGGGAATCGCCGTCGGTGGTGACTTCTCGGCGCCCGGCGACGGTGTCGACGCCGTCGCCGTGACGCGCCACGGTCGCACCTGGCGCAACGCCGGCGACCTCAGCCATCTGGGCGAGGACGTCGCCTATCTGCCGGGTCGCGGGGCTCGTCTGATCGTCACGGGCGAGTCCGGCGACGTGAAGGGGACCAGCGTCAGCCGCGACGGTGGTCGCAGCTGGACCCGGGTCAGCGACGACGGATACCACGCGCTCGACTGCACGCGCGACGGATCGTGCTGGGCCGCAGGCGCCAACGGCCGCGTGGCGCGCCTGGCTCGCTGACCGCGCCGCGTCAGATCGCGGGCTGCTCGACCTAGCGCATTGCCTCACGCTTCAAGAGCTCGGCCGCATTGCGCAACGAGACGATGTCACCGACCAGGCGGTGCATCTCGGCGCTGCAACCGCGGAGCGCGTCTGCGTCGTACGCGGTCTTCAGGTGGCCCTGCAACTCGGCGGCGTGCTCGAGCGCGGTCGCCGCCGACGCGTCGACCAGTTCGATGACTCCCATTCGTCTCCCCCGGTTGGAATGCTTGCATGGAGCGTGAGCGTCTCCGACCCATCCCGAGATCCAGGTGGCTCACGTGAGCCATCCCACCCTGGGGTCGAGCGGGAGTCCACTTCCGAGGCCTCAAATACCCAACGTAGGTGACGCGGATATCGGACACTTCAGATCCCTATGTGGGCGGGGATCTGGGGTTTCAGGGCTCAGGCACCGAGCCAGTGGTTGCGGTTGGTGGGTCACCCAGGTAGTCGACGAAGACGCGGTCGGGGTCGCGGTCGGCCATGGCGCCCTCGAGCCAGCAGGGGCGCCATCGAGAACCAGATGGTGACGGCCTTCTCGTTGGGCAGGGTCGCGTAGGCGCGGCGCATCGCCGGCACACCACCTCAGCTGCCGGAGCCCGAGAGTCAGGCGGTGTCGACGGCCCAGCGGTGGCCTTCGGGGTTGTCCTCGAGCTGGCGGGCGCGTTCGGCCTCGGGCGTGGTGAGCTCGTTGTCGAGGCGGAAGCCCTGCACGGTGTGCGCGAAGTGCCGGGGGAGCGGGCGCGTCTGCAGGTGGAAGCGGGTGACGACGCCGGGGGAGCCGGGGCCGGAGTCCCGAGAAGCCCAGTAGAGATCGGAGTTCTCCGTGACGGAGTAACGCACGAGCTGGCCTTCCGCCGTGACCACGTCGACGGCCACGACGTACTCCGCCGCCCAGCCCCAGCCACGGGCGTTCCAGCCCTGGCCGCCTTGGAGCCGGAAGCCGCCGACGCCGGAATCCAACCGGCCCAGGACACCCGGGCCGGCGACACCAACGCCACGGCCCGCTCGGGTCACCGCCGGTGACGCGACAGACGGGTTATGGGGTCACCGCAGTCTGGGGTTGCGGTGGATGGTTGCGGCCTCGGTCGGCCTGCGGGCCCGCGCGGGTCGACCGTCGTGGCCACCGCCCGAAAACATGACAAAAACAGGGCAAATCAATCCACCCGAACACTCGAACATACATACGAATCGTGGTAGCCTGGAGGCATGGCTCGACGGAAGCGCTCCACCACTCTGATCGCCGGACCCCGGTCCCGCGACGAGTCGCTGCTGGCTGCCGCCGAGGTCACCCACCGCGCGAAGCGGCTCGCGGAGGCGCGTGAGTTCGACCTCGCCGCGCGGTGGGGCGAAGCCCACCCCGGCGACCAGGCCCCCGCACTGGCGTCGGCACCGGTGTACGAGGCGAACGTGTTGTTCGGGGACCGGCCCCTGGAGGTTGCCGGGTACGGCGCACCCACCGTCTCGGAGTTCGCGATCACCGAGTTCGCCACCGCGGTCGGGATGTCGTCGACCGGTGGGCGCAAGTTCCTCGGCGCCGCCCTGGAGACCAAGCACCGCCTCCCGCTGCTCTGGGCCCGGGTGATGGCCGGCGAGGTCCAGGTCTGGAAGGCCCGCCGAGTCACCGAGCACACCATCACCCTGCCCCCACACGCCGCCGCCCAGGTCGACACCCAGATCGCCCCCATCGCCCACCAGTGTTCCTTCGCGGAGATCGAGCGGGTCGCCAACAAGGCCGCCGCCGAAGCCGACGCCGACCAAGGCGAAGAAGACCGCGCCGAGACCGCCGCCGGGCAGTACCTCCGGATCGCGCTCGAGGACGCCGAACACAACCACGGCTACGTCCCCATCGAAGGCCTCCTCGACCTCGACGACGCCCTCGCCCTCGAAGCCGCCATCAAGACCAAGGCCTACGCCCTCCTCGAGCAGCACCCCGAGCTGAACCTCGACCTCGACGAGCGCCGCGCCAAAGCCCTCGGCCACCTCGCCGACCAAGCCCTCACCGGCGGTGATGGGGAGGGTGCCCGGGAGCTGGTCATCTACGCCCACCACGACACCCGCGAGGCCCACGGCATCATCAGCCTCGAAAGCACCGGCGGCCTCAGCAGCACCGGGTCCACCATCACCATCGAGCAGCTCGCCGACTGGTGCCACCACGCCAACACCAAGGTGTCGATCCGACCCGTCCTCGACCTCACCGAGAACCTCTCAACCGACCGGTACCAGCCGACCCCACGGCTACGCGAACAGGTCATCCTCACCTGCCTCACCTGCGTCTTCCCCGGCTGCGGCAAGACCGCGAGGCGTTGCGACCTCGACCACATCACCCCCTGGCACCACGGCGGGAAGACCGACTCCGCCAACCTGGCACCGCTGTGCCGGCTCCACCACCGCCTCAAGACCCACGGCAACTGGACCTACAAACGCCAGGACAAGACAACGTTCGTGTGGACCAGCCCCATGGGACGCGTCTACGTCAACGACCTCACCCACAAACGCCGACGAACACACTGACCCCCACCCCACCGACCATGCCGGTGGGGCCACAGTCATGTCCGGGCAAGGATCCCGCGGTGTCTTTGGGGCGGTGACCACCTATCCCGTCCCACCGGCCGCCTCAACCACCAGGGCGTCAGTCGGATTCAGGCCTCAACACGTAGAACTCCGTGAACTTGCGGCACCGTCCTCGATCGTCGAACCGCATCACGAAGCAGTTGTCGTAGACCTGGTGGACGGGGCCGCCGGGCACCTTGCGATAGGTCGTCGTGCCTTGGGCGACCATCGTGTCGCCGTCCATCGCCACCGGTGCGTACGACGCATCGAAGGTGCCGGGTTCGTCCCTGCTCGACGCGACGTCCTGGGCGTCCTCGCCGAGCCAGGACGCGACGACCGCGTCGCGACCGAGGATCGGCTCGTCGTAGGGGTGGTAGCGGTAGGCGACGTCGTCGGCGAAGAGTGCGCCTATCGCGGCGGGGTCATAGCTGCGCCACGCCGCGACGTACCGGTCGAGCCACTCCTGAGCGCTGGTGCGGTCCATGCTCGGCACGGTACGCCGATGCTCAGCCCACGAAGGCCCGCGTCACGGTGCCGTCCTCGTGCTCGAGGTTCATCCGGTCCTCGCGGTAGTCCATGGTCAGCATCGAGCCGGGGGCGAACGTGCGCACCTGCCAGCCGGCGTCGGTCACCACCTGAGACGCCTCGTCGAGCGGACGCCCCACCAGCTCCGCGAGGATCGCTTCGAGGTCGCCGGTCGGCACGGGGACCTCGCCGCGGATGTCGCCGAGCCCGCGGGCGACGAGGAGCCGTCCGCCGGTGAGCGGGCGCCAGGCGCCGTCGTCCCAGGTGCGCGAGGCGCGGGGGTCGCAGGCGACCTCGACGCTGCGGGTCTCCCCGGGCGCCAGGGAGACCGTCGAGAAGCCGACCAGACGGATCGGCTGGTCGTCCTCGGTGGGCTGCAGGTAGACCTGCACGACCTCCCGCGACGCCCGCGCGGACACGTTGGTCAGGTCCACGGAGACGACTGAGTCGGCGAGGGTGACCTCGCCGTACTCCCAGTCGCCGTAGCCCAGCCCCTGCCCGAACCAGTACGCCGGCGCGGGCGCCCGCTTAGCGGCGTACCCCCGGTAGCCGACGAAGACGCCTTCCTCGTAGGCCAGCTTCCCGGCCGTCGGGGCCACGCCCCACGCCGGTGAAGCGCCGTCGGCGGCGGGGAACGACGTGACGAGGCGGCCGGCGGGTTCGATGTCGCCGAGCAGGGCGGCGGCGACAGCGTGCCCGCCCTCCTGACCGGGCAGCCCGGCCCAGAGGATGGCGTCGACCTCGCTGGCCCACGGCATCAGCACGGGGGTGGCGGCGTTGACGACGACGACCGTACGGCGGGCCGCGGCGGCGACCGCGGACACCAGCTCGTCCTGGCGGCCCGGGAGGGCGAGGGTGGACTTGTCGAAGGCTTCGGTCTCCTGCTCCTCGGTCAGCCCGACGACCACGACCGCGATGTCGGCGGCCGAGGCGGCGGCCACGGCTGCCGCGATCGCGTCATCGTCGGTCGGGGGAGTGGGCTCGGCGACCAGTCCGAGACCGGCCCAACCGCCGAGGGTCACGTCGGCCACCAGCTCCGTCGGCCCGTCGAGCACGACGTCGGTCTGCCAGCCGGGCGGGCGCAGGAAGTCGCCGCCGATGTCGTCGGACTCGGACTCCAGCGTCACGTCGTACGACGCCTCGCCGACCGTGACCGTCGCGCGACCGACCGCGAGCACCCCGATCCGCCTCGCGCCGCCGGGCACGGTCGCCGACATCACGACCCTGGTGACGGGTTCCGCGAGCTCCTGGTCGGGCATGAAGCCGACCGTCCTCGCCTCCTCCGACACGTGGTCGGACAGCAACGCCCCGGACTCGCCGTACATCCGGACCCGCATGCTGAACTGCCCAGCCCGGACGCGGGCTCGGACCGCCACTCCGTCGACGACCGTCACGCCGTCCATCGCCTCGGTCAGCCCGTCGGCGATGCTCACCTGGTGCGGCGCGCGCACCGACGCCGAGCCACCGCCCATGCAGGTGGTCTCCAGCGCCGGTCGGCCGATCAAGGCCACGGATGCCCCGCGAGCCAGCGGCAGCGAGCCGTCGTTGGCGAGCACGGTCATGCCCTCGGCGGCGAGTCGCGTCAGCTGCTCGCGTCGTACGGCGCCGCCGGGCTCGGGCAGGTCGGTGCGCCAGGCGCGGGGCGCGTTGAGTGCGCCGACCCGGGACGCGAGCAGCAGCAGCCGACGCAGGTGGTCGTCGATGACGGCCTCCTCGACTTCGCCTGCCTCGACGGCCGCGACCAGGGCAGGACCCCAGGGTCCGGTCGGCCCGGGCATCACCAGGTCGAGGCCCCCGTTGGCCGCGGGCGCTGCCGTCTGCGTCGCGAACCAGTCCGACATCAGCAACCCGAGCCAGCCCCACTCGCCCTTGAGGATCCCGTTGTTGACCGGTCCCTGCTCGGTCGCGGCGATGCCGTTGACTTTGTTGTACGCCGCCATCACGGACCACGGGTCGGCGTCGTCGACCGCGATCTCGAACGGGAGCAGGTAGAGCTCGCGCAGCGTCCGCTCGTCCACCACGCTGTCGACGCCGTGCCGGTCGGTCTCGGCCTCGTTGGCGACCAAGTGCTTCACGCAGGCGCCGATGCCCTGTGACTGCAGACCTGAGACGTACGCCGCCGCAAGGTGGCCGGTCAGCAGCGGGTCCTCGGAGTAGGCCTCGAAGAGCCGTCCGCCCAACGGGGTGCGGTGCAGGTTGACCGTCGGCCCGAGCACCACGTGGATGCTCTGCCGCTCCGCCTCCTCGGCGAGCAGCCGCCCGACCTCCTCGGCGGTCTCGGTGCGCCACGACGACGCGAGCAGGGTCGCGTTGGGGAACAGGCAGGTCAGCGGCCCGCCGGTGAAGTCGAGCCCGCGCACCCCCGTCGGACCGTCCGAGAACGCCATCGGCTCGAGCCCGATCTCCTCGTCGCCGCGGAGGGTGAACATCGTGGCGCCGGTCAGCAGCCGGACCTTGCGCTCGAGCGACAGCCGAGCCAGCCGCTCGTCGAGGTCTCTGGCGTTCAGGGGGTCGTCCATGGGCCTCACCCTGCCACCGGCGTACGCCGAAAATTCGCTTCCGGAGCGGTCAGGAACTGACCTGATTGGCTCGTAGGCTCGCGACATGGACTACAAGATCGAACTCATCCCCCTCGCCGTGCAGGACGTCGACCGGTCCGTGGAGTTCTACGGCAACGGTCTCGGCTGGAGCGTCGACCACGACCGGACCGTCACGCCGGAGCTCCGCTTCGTCCAGGTCACCCCGCCCGGCTCGGCCTGCTCCATCTGCTTCGGCCTCGGCCTCGAGATGATGCCGCAGGGCTCGTCGCAGTACATCCAGGTCGTCGTCGCGGACGCCGACGCGGCTCTCGCCGAGCTGCGCGACCGCGGCATCGACTGCCAGGGCGTCGACGACCAGCCGTGGGGCCGCTTCGTCTACTTCGAGGACCCCGACGGCAACCGCTGGGCGCTGCAGCAGCTCGTCATCCCGGGCTAGTGGCGGAGGGCGTAGCCGAGCGAGTGGAGGACATCGCTCTCCGAGCTCGCCCGATCTGCCACCATCGGTGCGTGACGATCAGGCGCTGGTTGCGCGCACACCCCAGCGATGTCGTCGACTTCTTCGTGTACGTCGTGGTGCTCAACCTCGCCGTCGAGTACCTGCCGGCGGTCATCAGTGAGGGGTTCACGCTCTCCCTGCTGACGGCGCTGTTGCTCAAGGTCGCGCTCGAGCTGGTGCTCGTGCTCAAGGGCCGGGTCATCGCACGCTTCAAGGCGGCCGAGACCCGGCCGGGCAAGGTCGCCGCCGGCCTGCTGGTCTGGGTCGTGGCGGCCGGCAGCAAGCTGGCGGTGCTCGGGCTGGTCGACGTGGTCTTCGGTGCCCGGGTGAGCCTGGGTGGGTTCGTGTCGGTCACCCTGCTCGTCGTCTGTCTCCTGCTGTCGCGCGCCGGCGTACGGCGTCTCCTCGACTAGGTCGTCGCGCCCGTCGAGCCGCGCAGCACCAGCTCCGTGGGGAGCGCGACGCGCGGCTGGTCCTCGGGGGCGCGCGACCCGGCGGTGAGCAGCAGCTCCACGGCAGCGCGACCGACGTCGACGTGCGCGCCGCCGAGCGTGGTCAGGCCGGGAGTGCAGACGTCGGCCGCGAAGATGTCGTCGAAGCCGACCACGCTGACGTCGTCGGGCACCCGGACGCCGCGGGTCGCGAGCCGCTGCAGCACGCCGATCGCGAGCAGGTCGTTGTGGGCGACGAGAGCGGTGGCGCCGCCGGCGTTCAGTGCGGCGTCCGCGGCCGCGCCGCCCTGGTTGACCTTGGGTGTGAACGGCCCGATCCGGCGCACGCTGACGCCCGCCTGCTCGGCCGCTGTCTGGAGCGCGGCCCAGCGGGTGCCCGCCATCCAGGAGTTGCGCGGGCCGGCCAGGTAGAGGAGGTCGCGATGTCCCAGTGAGGCCAGGTGCGAGACGATCTGGCGACATCCTTCGACGTGGTCGAGCACGACGCTGGCGATGCCGGGCAGCTCGCGACTCACGAGCACGACGGGCCGCTGCGCGGCGATCTGGAGGAGGTTCTCGTCCGGCAGCCGGCTGGCCGACAGCATGAAGCCGTCGACGGCGGGTGCGAGTCGCTGGATCTGCTCCCACTCGACCCGAGGCGACTCCTCGGCGTTGACCAGCAGCAGGGTGTACTCGGAGACCCGGGCGCGCATCTCGGCACCCCGGATCAGCTCGAAGTAGTGCGGGTTCGTGATGTCGGAGACGACCATGGCGACGGTGTGGTGCTTGCCGGAGAGCAGGGCTCGCGCGTGCGGGTTCGGGCGGTACCCGAGCTCGGCCGCGACCGCCAGGACCCGGTCGCGGGTGGCCGCGGACACCCGCCCGGGCTGGGAGAAGGCGCGCGAGACGGTCGAGGTCGCGACCTCGGCGGCGGCGGCGACGTCGTAGATGGTGGGTCCGGACACGTGGCCAGCCAACTCGATCTGGCAACAACATGGCAACCCCTTGCCGTCGGTTGCCAGACCTCCGTACGTTCCCCGCTGTGACCGCCGACACAACGACCACTGACGACGGCCGGCGCCGACTACCGCCCTGGCTCGACCGGATCGCCCGCGTGGCGACCGCGATCGAGCTGACCCTCGGCGTGGCCGCCCTGCTGCTGATCTTCGGGCTGGTGCTGCTCCAGGCGGCGCAGCGCTACCTGCCGATCGACGGGTGGCCGTGGACGGGCGAGTTGGCCCGGTTCAGCCTCGTGTGGCTCACCTTCGTGACCGCCGGCGTCCTGGTCACCCGCGACTCCCACATCTCGATCGAGATGATCGACATGGTGCCCGGCGACCTGATGCGCCGCGTCGTTCGCGTCGTCTCCTGCCTGATCGTCGCGGCAATCGGCGTCGGCCTCTGCCTCGAAGCCTGGGAGCTGACCCAGACCCAGGGCATCTTGAAGTCCCCGGCGATGCAGATGCCGATGTCGTGGCTGTACGCCGTCTCGATGATCGGCTTCGTCAGCGTGGTCGTCCGCTCGCTGATAGCCGCTGGCCAGTACGCCGTCTACGGCGCTCCGGAGCCGACGTACGACGACGTGGAGATGCCGACAGCATGAGTGTCCTCGTCCTCTGCCTCCTGATCACCGCGCTGTTGGTGATCCGCGTCCCCGTCGCCTTCGCGTTCTTCGGGCCGTGCCTCGTCTACATGACCACCACCGACCAGTCGGTCGGGCTGGCGCTGCGCCTGGTCGCCAACTCCACGGCCAGCTTCCCGCTGCTCGCCGTACCCCTCTTCATCCTCCTCGGCTGCATCGCCAACCACGCCGGCATCGCCGACCGTCTCTTCGACTTCGCCCTCGCCCTGTTGGGTCGCGTGCGCGGCAGCCTCGGCTACGTCAGCGTCGGCGTCAGCCTCGGGTTCTCGTGGATGAGCGGCTCCGCCGTCGCCGACGCCGCAGCGCTCGGCAAGGTCGAGATCCCGGCGATGATGAAGGCGGGGTACTCGCGTCCGTTCGCACTCGGCGTCGTCGGCTCGTCGTCGCTGATCGCGCCGGTGATGCCACCGAGCATCCCGGCGGTCATCTACGCCGGTCTCGCCGGCGTCTCGACCGGTGCGCTCTTCGCTGCCTCGGTGGTGCCCGCCTTCCTGATGGCGATCGGGCTCTGCATCGTGGTCTTCCTCTGGGTCCGCCGGATGCCCAACATCCAGTCGACCCAGTTCAGCTGGGACCGGGTGTGGGTCACCGGCCGCCGGGTGATCGCGCCGCTCGGTGCCCCGGTGATCATCCTGGGCGGCATCCTCGGCGGCTACGTCACGCCGACCGAGGCCGCGGCCGTCGGCGCGCTCTACATGCTCCTCCTCGGCTTCGCCTACGGCACCCTGAAGGTCCGCGACCTGCCCAAGGTGCTGGTCGAGGCCGCGCTGACCACCGGCAGCATCATGCTGATCGTCGCGTCGGCCAACCTGCTGGGCTACGTCTTCGCCAAGGAGCGGATCCCGCAGGACATCTCGGAGTGGATGCTCGGCATCACCAGCAACCCGACGGTCTTCCTGCTCCTGGTCTTCGCGCTCTCGATGGTGCTCGGCACGGCGCTCGACGCGATCGCCGTGCTCACTCTGACCGTGCCGATCCTGCTGCCGATCGCGCTGCAGTACGACGTCGACCCGATCGCCCTCGGTGTGCTGATGATCCTGTCGCAGATGATCGGCCTGCTGACGCCGCCGGTCGGGACGGTGATCTTCGTGCTGCAGGCGATCACCAAGGCCCGGATGGCCGAGGTCTTCTGGGGATCGCTGCCCTTCCTGGTGCCGCTGACCCTGCTGTGCTTCGCGATCATCTTCTGGCCCGACGCGATCCTCTACCTTCCCGACAGGCTCGGCCTGTGAGCGCCGCGGAGCAGCGGTCCTGGTTGACCGGGCTGATCGGCCACGGCGTCGGCCCGTCGCTGACGCCGGAGCTGCACGAGCGCGAGGCCGAACGCCAGAGGCTGCGCTACGTCTACAAGGTCATCGACCAGCCCGATGTCGACGTCGACCGGAGCCGGCTCGAGCGGCTGCTGGCCGGGGCGATCGAGCTGGGCTTCGACGGGCTCAACGTCACCCACCCGGTCAAGCAGGCGATGGTGCCACTGGTCGACGCGGTCGCCCCGGCCGTCGGCGCGATCGGCGCTCTCAACACCGTGCTGATCCGCGATGGCCGGACCGAGGGTCACAACACCGATGTGAGCGGCTTCCGCCGAGCCTTCGCCGATGGGCTGCCCGACGCCGATCGCGACCGCGTGGTGCTCATCGGTGCCGGAGGTGCCGGCACCGCGGTCGCGCACGCGCTCGCCGATCTCGGCGTACGCCGGCTGCTCGTCGTCGACCCCGACGGCGACCGGGCCGCGGCCCTCGCTGCCACGTTGCGTGACCAGTCGACGACCGTCGAGCTCGCGCGCGACGATGGGCTGGCGGAAGCTGTCCGTGGCGCGTCCGGACTGGTCAACGCCAGCCCGATGGGCATGGCCTCGCACCCCGGGTCGCCGGTCCCGGCCGAACTGCTGCGCCGAGACCTGTGGCTCGCCGACATCGTCTACCGCCCGCTGGACACCGCACTGCTCAACGCCGCGCGCGCGGCCGGGTGCGCCGTGCTCAGCGGAGCCGGGATGGCCGTGCACCAGGCGGCCGATGCGTTCGAGCTGATCACCGGCCGCCCGGCCGACCGTGGAGCGATGCTCCGCGACTTCGACGAGCTGGTCGCGGCTGAGTCCGCGGCCGGGGACACCACCCGAGAGAGGAATCGATGATGGCAGCGAGAAAGAAGAGGAGGAGCGCCGCACTGGCAGCGACGATCCTCGCGGTCCCCATGGCCCTCGCGGCCTGCGGCGACGACAGCGAAGGCGGCGGCGGAGAGTCCAGCGGCGACGTCACGCTCCAGCTCGCCCACAGCTACACCGAGACCCAGCCTCAGCACCGCTGCGGCGCCCAGGTCATCGCCGACGAGATGGAGAAGGCTGACGTCGGGGTGAAGGTCGAGATCTTCGCGGCCAGCCAGCTCGGCGGCGACGCCGACCGGATCGCCTCGGTCGTCTCCGGTGACATCGACATGGACATCCAGGGCGCCTCGGCGCTCGGTGCCGTCTACGAGCCGGTCGCGGTCCTCGACGCGGCCTACGCCTTCGACGACGGCGAGCACCTCGCCCGCTTCTTCGACAGCGATGCCTCCAACGATCTGCTGCAGGGCTTCGAGGACGAGACCGGCGTGCACACGCTGGGCGCGTGGTCGGCCGGCATGCGGGAGTTCACCGCCAACGTCCCGATCCGGTCCCCCGAAGACCTCGACGGCCTGCGGATGCGGTTCCCGAACTCCCCGCAGTTCCTGATGAACGCCAAGGCGCTCGGTGCCGACGCGACAGAGGTGGCGTACGAGGAGCTCTTCCTCGCGTTGCAGCAGGGCACGGTGGACGGCCAGGAGAACCCGATCACCAACATCGCGGCGTCCAGCCTCCAGGACGTGCAGGACTACATCAGCATGTCCGATCACCAGGCCAACTCCAACCTGGTGATCATCGGCGCCGACCCGTGGGGCGAGCTCTCGACGGAGCAGCAGGAAGCCCTGACCAAGGCCGTCGACGCGGCCGAGGCGCAGGTGCCCGGCTGTGTCACCGAGGACGAGGAGAAGACCCTCGCCGAGTGGGAGGCGAACGGCGACATGGAGGTCGTCGACGACGTCGACGTCGAGGCCTTCCGCAGCCAGGCCGACGCTTACCTCCGTGACAACTTCGACGACGAGCAGCTGGCCGTCTACGAGGCTGTACGCAGCGAGGCCCAGTGATGGCTCCGTGACGGTCTCGACCTTCCGGGGGCCGGTCTCCGCGGACGACCTCGGCACGACGCTCATCCACGAGCACGTGTTCGTCGGTCACCCGGAGTTGGACCTCAACCTCCCTCATCCCGAGTGGGACGAGGACGTCGCGATCGAGACCGCTGTCGGCGGGCTCGAACGGCTGTGGGAGCTGGGGGTCCACACAGTCGTCGACCTGACCGTGCTCGGTCTCGGTCGCGACGTCGGCCGGGTACGCCGGGTGGCCGAGCGCACCCGCGTGCAGCTGGTCGCGTCGACCGGCTACTACACCGCCGACGTGCTGCCGGCGTACTTCCAGACGCACGGTCCGGGTCGCCTCGTCGGCGGCCCGGACCCGCTGGTCGAGCTCTTCGTCCGCGACATCGAGGTCGGCATCGCCGACACCGGCGTACGGGCCGGCATGCTCAAGGTCGTCACAGACCAGCAAGGGATCACGCCCGACGTACGCCGGGTGATGGAGGCAGCCGCGACCGCGCAGCGACGGACCGGCGTGCCCGTCACCACCCATACCCACGCGCCCTCGCGGAACGGGCGCGACCAGCTCGAGTTCTTCGTGTCGCGTGGAGTAGCGCCGGACCGCCTGGTGATCGGGCACTGTGGCGACTCCGAGGACCTCGACTACCTGCGCGAGCTGATGGATGCAGGCGCGACGATCGGGATGGACCGGTTCGGGATGGAGCACGTGCTCCCGGACTCCGCACGGATCGCGACCGTGCTGACGTTGCTGCAGGAGGGGTACGCCGACCGGATGGTGCTGTCGCACGACGCCGCGTTCTTCAGTCGAGTGACACCGCCGTCGTGGCGGGCGGCCAACGTGCCCCGCTGGAACATGGAGAACATCTCCCGCCGGGTGCTGCCAGCTCTGCTCGCCGGCGGCGCGACCGAGGAGCAGGTGCACCAGCTGATGGTGCTCAACCCGGCCCGGGTCCTGACGCCGTCGGCGCCGGTGGAGTGACGTCGTGCGCACCTCGATCGCCACCGTCTGCCTGAGCGGCACGCTGACCGACAAGCTGCACGCCGCCGCCGATGCGGGTTTCGACGGGGTCGAGGTCTTCGAGCCCGACCTGATCGCCTCGCCGTCGAGCCCCGAGGAGATAGTGGCGCTGGCGGCGCGGCTGGGCCTGTCGCTCGACCTGTACCAGCCGTTCCGCGACGCAGAGGGGGTGAGCGAGGAGGAGTTCGTCCGGGTGCTGCACCGCGCGCGCTCGAAGTTCGCCCTGATGCAGCGGCTCGGCATCGACACGATGCTGGTGTGCAGCAACGTCGGCACGGCGACCGTCGACGACGACGAGGTGTCGGCCTCGCAGCTGCGCCGACTGGGTGATGCGGCCGCGGCGGCCGGCGTACGGCTCGCTTATGAGGCTCTGGCGTGGGGCCGGTACGTCGACGACTACCGGCGTTCCTGGCGGATCGTCGAGCTCGCTGACCATGACGCGGTCGGCCTCTGCCTGGACAGCTTCCACATCCTGTCCCGGGGCCACGACCCCGCGGAGATCGAGGAGATCCCGGGCTCGAAGATCTTCTTCCTCCAGCTCGCCGACGCCCCGGCGCTGACCATGGATGTGTTGTCGTGGTCGCGGCACCACCGGCTCTTCCCCGGCGAGGGGGCGTTCGACCTCGGCGCCTTCGTCGGCCACGTCCTGCGCACCGGGTACGACGGGCCGCTGTCGCTCGAGGTCTTCAACGACGTCTTCCGGCAGACCGACGTCGTGCGCACCGCCCGTCAGGCGCGCAGATCCCTGACCTGGTTGGAGGATCTCGTCGAGACCCGCCGGCTGCCTGCCGTCGCCGAGCCCGCCGGCTTCGACTTCGTCGAGGTGCGAGCGGAGGACACCGGCGAGGCCGACGTGCTGCTCGGGCAGCTCGGCTTCACCTTCCGCGGCCGGCACCGCAGCAAGGATGCGCGGCTCTGGACCGAGGGCCCGGCGCGGGTGGTCTGCAACGAGCAGCACGCGCGCAACCAGTCGCCGTCGCTCGCGGCCGTGGGCTTCGAGGTCGCCGACCCAGCGGTGTCGGCCGCCCGGGCGCGGGCACTGCAGGCGCCGACGGTCTACCGCCGTACGCTCGCCAACGAGCAGGAGCTCCCCGCCTTCCGCGCCCCCGACGGTACCGAGGTGTTCCTCGGACCGGTGTCGTCCGGCGACGCCGCGTGGGTGCCGGAGTTCGACGGCGGTCAGGAGCCCACACCGCCTCTGTTGACAGGGATTGACCACGTCAACCTGGCCGAGCCGTGGCAGTGCTTCGACGAGGCGGTGCTGTTCTACAGCAGCGTCCTCGGGCTCACTCCGGCGGCGAGCCAGGAGATCGCGGCGCCCAACGGGCTGGTCCGCAGCCAGGTCGTCCGATCCGCCTCAGGCTCCTGCCGGCTTGCCCTCAACGTCGCCCCGCTCGCCTGGGACCAGGCCGGCGGCTTCCCCCAGCACGTCGCGTTCTCGACCGACGACGTGGCGGCCGTCGCCCGACGAGCCGTTGATCGGGGTCTCGTCCCGCTGGCGATCCCGACCAACTACTACGACGACCTGATGGCCCGCTTCGACCTGTCTTCGTCCGAGGTCGAGGCCATGGCCGAGCTCGGCCTGCTGCACGACCGCGACGCCACCGGCGACTTCACGCACTTCTACACCGCCACGGTCGGCGGGGTGTTCTTCGAGGTCGTCCAGCGCCGCGGCGGTTACGACGGCTACGGCGCCCCCAACGCCGGCGTGCGACTGGCTGCGCAGCACCGCCGTCCGCGCTGATCTGCGGCTACCCCTGCGTCGAGGACCGGGCGACCAGCTCGGGGGTGAAGAGCACCTGTCGGTGGGTGTGGTTGGGGTTGCTGGCCTCGTCGAGCACCAGCTCCGCGGCGGTGCGTCCGAGCAGCTGCCGCGGCTGGCGCACCGAGGTGAGAGGTACGGCGGCGGCGGCGGCGAACTCGATGTCGTCATACCCCACGATGCTCAGGTCCTCCGGCACTCGTACGCCGGAGGAGATGGCGTGCTGGAGCAGCCCGAGCGCGACCAGGTCGTTGGCGCAGAAGGCGGCGGCGGGCCGCCTGCGGGCCGGTATGCCGGCCAGTCGGGCGCCGGCCTCCCGCCCCTCGGCGACGGTCAGCGCGGCCGTCTCGATCCAGGTCAGGGAGTCCTCCGGCTGGCCCGCAGCGGCCCAGGCCTCCCGGGCGCCCTGCAGGCGGTCGCGGACCTGGCCGAGGTGGGCGGGGCCGCCGACGTACGCGATCTGGGTGTGGCCGCGGTCGGCGAGATGCTCGACGGCCAGCCTGCCGCCGAGGACGTCGTCGACGGCGACCGAGCAGAAGGCCTGGTCGGAGCGCGTGCGGTCGACGACCACGACCGGCGTGCCGCGCCGCGCGACCTCTTCGAGGGCCGAGGACTCCGGGTCGACCGGGGTGACCAGGATGCCCTGGACCCGCTGCTGCTCGAGCAGGGCCAGGTGTGACCGCTCACGCTCGCCGGAGTTGCGGCTGTTGCAGAGCACGAGGGAGAGGCCGACCTCCTCGGCCGCCGCGTCGATGCCCGACGAGACGTCGGTGAAGAAGGGGTTCGCGGCGTCGAGCATCACGTAGGCGAGGGTGCGGCTGGAGCCGGCCCGCAGCTGCCGGGCGGACTCGTTGCGCACGAAGCCCAGCTCGAGCATGGCCCGCTGGACCTTCTCGCGGGTCTCCGGGCTGACCCGGTCCGGGCGGTTGAGGACGTTGGAGACCGTGCCCAGGGAGACGCCGGCGGTCGCGGCGACGTCCTTGACCGAGGCGTTGCGCGCGCCCGGCTCGCGATGCGGCATCGACTCGCCCTCCCCGGATGCTTGCTGAAACGATCAACGCAGACACCTTAGAGGGGGATCCGCCCCCCGCGGCAGGGGTTTCGTGTCCGGACCGTTACGCAGGGATTTCGCGGAAGCAGTTGACGTCTGTGATTGCAGTCACCTACGGTACCGAACATCGACGTTGAAACCTTTCAATTCGACCTCGATCCAATTCTCACGAAGGAGCAACCATGCCCGGAACCGCAACCGAGAGGCCCCAGGACGCGGCCCTCGAGCTGCGCGACGTGGCCAAGTCGTTCGGATCGGTGGTCGCGCTGCGGTCGGGCAGCCTCGCGGTCGCCCGCGGCTCGATCCACGCGCTCGTGGGCGAGAACGGCGCCGGCAAGTCGACCCTGGTCAAGATCGTCGCCGGCGTGCACCGCCGCGACTCCGGCGTCGTCCGCCTTCACGGGCAGGACGTCGACTTCGGCTCGACCGCGGAGTCCAAGGCCGCCGGCATCGCCGTGATCTACCAGGAGCCGACCCTCTTCCCGGACCTCTCGGTCACCGAGAACATCTTCATGGGCCGCCAGCCAGTGGGTCGCTCTCGCCGCATCGACCGGTCGGCCATGTACGCCGAGGCGGCCGGCCTCTTCGAGCGCCTCGGTGTCGCCATCGACCCGCGCCGACCGGCTCGCGGCCTGTCCATCGCCGACCAGCAGATCATCGAGATCGCCAAGGCCATCTCGCTCGACGCCAGCGTGCTGGTGATGGACGAGCCGACGGCGGCCCTCAGCGGTGTCGAGGTCGACCGGCTCTTCGCGGTCGCCCGCAGCCTGCGCGACGAGGGTCGCGCCCTGGTCTTCATCTCCCACCGCTTCGACGAGGTCTTCGCCCTCTGCGACATGGTCACCGTGATGCGCGACGGCGAGTACGTCTCGACCGACGCCGTCGCCGAGACGTCGGTCGAGCAGATCGTGTCCCGCATGGTCGGTCGCGAGGTCGGCAACCTCTTCCCCAAGTCCCCGGCCGAGATCGGCGACGTCGTCCTCGCGGTCGACGGCCTGTCCTCGCTCGGCACCTTCCACGACGTCGGCTTCACCGTCCGAGCCGGCGAGATCGTCGGCCTGGCGGGACTCGTCGGCGCCGGCCGCAGCGAGATCGCACGGGCCGTCTTCGGCGTCGACAAGTACGACGCCGGCTCGGTCTACCTCGACGGCAAGCCGGTCTCACCGCGCTCGCCGCGGGCCGCGATCCGTGCCGGCATGGCGTTCGTCCCGGAGGATCGCCGCAAGCAGGGCCTGGTCACCGACGCCTCCGTGGCGCGCAACGTCGCGTCGATCATCCGGCGCGGCCTGACCCACGCCGGCGTCCTCACCAACCGCGACGAGAACCGTGCCGCCGGCCCGTGGGCCGCCCGCCTCGAGGTCAAGACGAGCGCCCTCGACATGCACGCCACCACGATGAGTGGCGGCAACCAGCAGAAGGTCGTGCTCGCCAAGTGGCTGGCCACCGAGCCCAAGCTGCTGATCATCGACGAGCCCACCCGCGGCATCGACGTCGGGACCAAGGCCGAGGTGCACCGGCTGCTCTCCAACCTCGCCGGCCAGGGCCTCGCGATCCTGATGATCTCCTCCGAGCTCCCCGAGGTGCTCGGCATGGCCGACCGCGTGCTCGTCGTCTGCGAGGGCCGCATCACCGCGGAGCTCTCCCGCGACGACGCCACGCCCGAGGCGGTCATGCACGCCGCCACGGCCTCCATCCACCACGACGCCACCGACATCAACGAGGAGGTGACGGCATGAGTGACACGCTCCTCGTCCAGCCGAGCGCGGTCTCGCCCGCGAAGCGGATCGTCGGTGAGCTGCTCCGCTCCCGCGAGATCGCGGTCGGCGCGGTGCTCGTCCTCGTGGTCGCCCTGACCACGATCAAGAACCCGAACTTCCTCTTCACGTCCAACGGCTGGCGCGACCTGCTGCTGACGCCGTCGCTGCTGCTGATCCTCGCGATCGGCCAGACGGTCGTGATCATCACCCGCAACGTCGACCTCTCGGTCGGTTCGACGCTCGGCCTCACGGCGTACTTCACCGGCAAGCTCTTCGTGGACCATCCCAACCTCCCGATCATCGTGGTGGTCATCGCGGGCATGCTGATGGGCGCGGTGCTCGGCCTGGTCAACGGGGTGCTGGTCGCCTTCTTCAAGGTGCCGGCGCTGGTGATCACCCTCGGCACGCTCTACATCTACCGCGGCATCTTCCTCAGCTGGGCCGGCAGCGACCGGATCAACGCCGGAGACATGCCCAAGGACTTCCTCGAGCTCGGCACCAAGCAGATCCTGACGATCCCGGTGCTGACGATCGTCGGCCTCGTCGTGCTGGCCGCGGTCGGCTACTACGTCTACACCGCCCGCGGTGGCCGCGAGCTCTACGCGATCGGCTCCGACCCCGACGCCGCGGTCCTCTACGGCCTGCCCGTACGCCGCCGCATCATCGGCGCCTTCGTGCTCTGCGGTGCGCTGGCCGGTCTGGCCGGTGTCGTCTACGTCGCGCGCTACGGCACGGTCAGCTCCGGTGCCGGGCTCGGGATGGAGCTCCAGGCCGTCGGCGCCGCGGTCATCGGCGGTGTCGCCATCTTCGGTGGCTCCGGCACCGTCTGGGGCGCCGCGATCGGCGCCTTCCTCCTGGTGACGATCAACCGGGCGCTCCCCGTCGTCGGCATCTCCGACTTCTGGCAGCGCGCCGTCGTCGGCGCCCTGATCATCGCCGCGGTCGTGCTCGACCGGGTCCTCTCGGCCCGACAAGAACGACGACTCGTGGCCGCCCGTGAAGAGACGAGGTCCGCGCGATGAGCACCACCACCACCCTCGACCGGCCCGACCGCGCGACGCGTACCTACCCGGCGTACTCGACGCCGCTGTGGCGCCGCGTCCTGCTGACCCGCGAGTTCGCGGTGATCGCGTTGCTCGTGGCGGTCATCTTCTACTCCAACAACAACGTGCCGAACTTCGACGGCCCGCTGACCTTCTACTACCTCTTCCTCGACATCGCGCCGATCCTCCTGATCGCGCTGCCGATGACGCTGGTGATCATCACCGGCGAGATCGACCTGTCGGTGGCGAGCGTGGTGGGACTCAGCAGCGCCCTCGTCGGCCTGCTCCACGCCGACGCCGGCCTGTCGATCCCGGTCGCCGGTCTGATCGCGATCCTGGTCGGTGCCTTGTGCGGGGCCTTCAACGGCTTCCTCGTGGCGTACGTCGGGCTCCCGTCGCTGGCCGTCACGATCGGCACGCTCGCGCTCTATCGCGGCATCGCTCAGGGCCTGCTCGGCACCAAGGCGATCACCGACTTCCCGGACAAGTGGACCGACCTGGCGAAGGAGCGGATCGCCGAGGGCTCGTCGTACCCGATGATCCTGATCCCGTTCGTGGTGCTGCTGGTGCTGTTCGCCTGGCTGCTGCACTTCTCGTCGTTCGGCCGCGGCGTCTACGAGATCGGCCTGAACGACGAGGCCGCGCACTTCAGCGGCGTCAACGTCGAGCGGACCAAGTTCCTGCTGTTCGTGATGGCGGGTGCGGTCTCCGCCTTCGCCGGCATCTACTTCACGCTGCGATTCGGCAGCGCCCGCGGCGACAACGCCAACGGCATGGAGCTGCAGGTGATCGCGGCCGTCCTCCTCGGAGGCGTCTCGATCTTCGGCGGACGCGGAGCGCTGCACGGCGTCGTCGCAGGCGTCGTCCTCATCGGCGTGATCTCCAGCGCCATGCGGCTGCAGGGCGAGACCGTCAACGTCATCAACATCGTCATCGGGACGCTCCTCGTGCTCTCGGTGATCTCGACCAGCCTCGTCGCCGCTGCCCAACAGATCTGGGCACGACGCGGACGCGCAGGCGGTCCCCCCAGCTCGGAGACAGGTCAGCACCGGCCCGCGGTTGCTGCCAGTGAAAGCACCAACGAAAGGTGAGCACCATGAAGGTTCGGAACCGGCGGCTTTCCGCCCTGGCCGCGGTGACGCTCGTCGCCAGCCTGGCGCTGACGGCATGCGGCAGTGACAGCGAGGGCGGCAGCGATGGCGCCAGCGGGGGCGACGGCGGCGGCAGCAACACCACTGTCACGTTCCTGCCCAAGAACCTCGGCAACCCGTACTTCGACACCAGCAGCAAGGGTGGCAAGAAGGCGGTCGAGGAGTTCGGTGGCACCTTCGACGAGGTCGGCCCCGACACCGCGTCCCCGGACGCGCAGGTCCAGTTCATCAACACCGCCGCGCAGCAGGGCGTGAACGCGCTCGTCGTGTCGGCCAACGACCCCGAGGCGATCTGTGACGCCCTCAACGAGGCCCGTGACGCCGGCACCAAGGTCGTCACGTTCGACTCCGACACCAACCCGGAGTGCCGCGACCTGTTCATCAACCAGGCCACCGCAGAGGGCATCGCGAAGGCGCAGGTCGACCTGATCGCCGACCAGATCGGTGACAAGGGCGAGGTCGCGATCCTGTCCGCCGCGGCGAACGCGACGAACCAGAACGCGTGGATCGACCTGATGAAGACGGACCTGGCCGACAACCACCCCGACATCAAGCTCGTCGACACCGTGTACGGCGACGACGACGACCAGACGTCGTTCGACAAGACCGCTGCGCTCCTGCAGTCCCACCCGGACCTCAAGGGCATCATCTCGCCGACCACCGTCGGCATCGCGGCCGCTGCTCGCTACCTCTCGACCTCGGACGCCAAGGGCAAGGTCGCGCTGACCGGTCTCGGCACCCCGAACCAGATGCGTGAGTACGTCAACGACGGCACCGTCACCGCGTTCGCGCTGTGGAACCCCGAGGACCTGGGCTACCTGGCCGCGTTCGCCGCGAAGGCGCTCGCTGCCGGCGACATCAAGGGCGACGAGGGTGACACCTTCGAGGCCGGCGACCTCGGTGAGTTCACCGTCGACGGTGACGCCACCGTCCTGCTCGGCGACCCGTACGTCTTCAACGCCGACAACATCGACGACTTCGACTTCTGACCTGAGCGTAACCCGTCTCGAAACCCAGTCGTAGAACTCGCAACACCACCCAACTTGCCGGCCGATCTCGGCCTCCCCGACCTCGCCGAGGTCGGCCGGCAACACCACCACCGCCACCGTCGGGGAAGGAGCGGACCGATGCCTCGCGCCTGCTTCCAGCTCCAGGTCCGGCCCGACCGGATCGAGGAGTACAAGACCCGGCACGCCGCGGTCTGGCCCGACATGGTCCGAGCGCTGCACGAGAACGGGTGGCACAACTACTCCCTCTTCCTCCGCGAGGACGGGCTGCTGATCGGCTATGTCGAGACGCCCGCCTCGATCGAGGACGCGCAGGCCGCGATGGCCCGCACCGAGGTCAACGCCCGCTGGCAGGCCGAGATGGCGGAGTTCTTCACCGGTATCGACGGCCGCACGCCCGACGAGGGCTTCCTGCTCCTCGAAGAGGTCTTCCACCTCGAGGACCAGCTCATCCCCGCAGACGACAACGCTGCCGACACAACGACGTACGAGAAGTGATGTGAGATGACGACGTTCAGCGAGATCGCGCCCCTGCTCGAGGGCCAGGCGATCGAAGTTCCGTCCTGGGCCTATGGCAACTCCGGCACCAGGTTCAAGGTCTTCGGCACCCCAGGCACCCCGCGCACCGTGCAGGAGAAGATCGCGGACGCCGCGACCGTGCACCGCTTCACCGGCCTCGCGCCCGAGGTCTCCCTGCACATCCCGTGGGACCTGGTCGACGACTTCGACGCCCTGCGCTCGTACGCCGAGGACCTCGGCGTCGGGCTCGGCACGATCAACTCCAACACCTTCCAGGACGACGACTACAAGCTCGGCGCCCTGACGCACACCGACAAGGCCGTGCGGCAGAAGGCGATCGACCACCACTTCGCGTGCATCGACGTCATGAACGCCACCGGCTCGCGTGACCTCAAGATCTGGTTGGCCGAGGGCACCAACTACCCGGGCCAGGGCGACATCCGCGGTCGGCAGGACCGCCTGGCCGAGAGCCTCGCGACGATCTACGACCGGATCGGCGAGGAGCAGCGCCTGGTGCTCGAGTACAAGTTCTTCGAGCCGGCGTTCTACCACACCGACGTCCCGGACTGGGGCACGTCGTACGCCCACGTGAGCGCCCTCGGCGACCGTGCGTTCGTCTGCCTCGACACCGGCCACCACGCGCCGGGCACCAACATCGAGTTCATCGTCGCCCAGCTGATCCGGCTCGGGAAGCTCGGCTCGTTCGACTTCAACAGCCGCTTCTACGCCGACGACGATCTGATCGTCGGTGCGGCCGACCCCTACCAGCTCTTCCGGATCCTCTTCGAGTGCATCCGGGGCGGCGCGTTCGGCCCCGACAGCGACGTCGCCTACATGCTCGACCAGTGCCACAACATCGAGAAGAAGATCCCCGGCCAGATCCGGTCGGTCCTCAACGTGCAGGAGATGACGGCGCGCGCGCTGCTCGTCGACCGTGACGCGCTGACCCAGGCACAGGAGGACGGCGACGTCCTGCTGGCCAACGAGATCTTCATGGACGCCTTCTACACCGACGTCCGCGCCGACCTCGCCGCGTGGCGCGAGGGCCGGGGACTGCCCGCCAACCCGATGCGGGCCTTCCTCGAGAGCGGCTACCAGGAGCAGATCGAAGCGGACCGCATCGGCGGCACCCAGGCAGGATGGAACTGAACGTGAGCACCCTCAACAGCGCAGCAGCCGAGCTGATCGCTCGGTCGAACCGCCTCGGCGCCGACCCCAAGAACACCAACTACGCGGGCGGCAACACCTCGGCCAAGGGCACGGAGACCGACCCGGTCACCGGCCAGGACGTCGAGCTCCTCTGGGTCAAGGGCTCCGGCGGTGACCTGGGCACCCTCAAGGAGTCCGGTCTGGCCGTGCTCCGCCTCGACCGGATGCGCGCCCTCGTCGACGTCTACCCCGGCGTCGAGCGCGAGGACGAGATGGTCGCGGCGTTCGACTACTGCCTGCACGGCAAGGGCGGCGCCGCGCCGTCGATCGACACCGCGATGCACGGCCTCGTCGACGCCGCGCACGTCGATCACCTGCACCCGGACTCCGGCATCGCGATCGCGACCGCCGCCGACGGTGAGCAGCTCACCACCACGATCTTCGGCGACAAGGTCGTCTGGGTCCCGTGGCGTCGTCCGGGCTTCCAGCTCGGTCTCGACATCGCCGAGATCAAGGCCAAGAACCCGCAGGCCATCGGCTGCATCCTCGGCGGTCACGGCATCACCGCGTGGGGCGACACCAGCGAGGAGGCCGAGGCCAGCTCGCTGTGGATCATCGACACCGCCGCGGCGTACATCGCGGAGCACAGCAAGGCGGAGCCCTTCGGTCCCGCTCTCGACGGGTACGGCGCCCTGCCCGCGGCCGAGCGCCTCGCCAAGGCCGCCGCGCTGGCGCC
This sequence comes from Nocardioides endophyticus, assembly GCF_039543845.1. Lineage (NCBI taxonomy): Bacteria > Bacillati > Actinomycetota > Actinomycetes > Propionibacteriales > Nocardioidaceae > Nocardioides > Nocardioides endophyticus. The sequence goes on from NZ_BAABKN010000004.1 coordinate 160,453, forward strand.
GACGATCCGGGGCATCGCGTCCCAGGACCGGCCGATGGTCGGTCACTTCGCCGACACCGATGTGGTGCTCGACTTCCTGGCCGCCGCCGAGCACCCGCGGCTGGCCGAGCTCGGCACGTCGTGCCCCGACCACTTCCTGCGCACCAAGGTCAAGCCGCTGGTCCTCGACCTGCCGGCCGACGCGTCCGTCGAGGACTCGATCGCGCGCCTGAAGGAGCTCGCGGTCTCCTACCGCGAGGACTACCAGGGCTACTACGACCGCAACGCGACCCCGGAGTCGCCCGCCATCCGCGGCGCCGACCCGCTCATCGTGCTGGTGCCCGGTGTCGGCATGTTCAGCTACGGCAAGGACAAGCAGACCGCCCGCGTGGCCGGCGAGTTCTACACCAACGCCATCAACGTGATGCGCGGCGCCGAGGGCCTCTCGACGTACGCCCCCATCGACGAGGCGGAGAAGTTCCGCATCGAGTACTGGGCGCTCGAGGAGGCCAAGCTCCAGCGGATGCCGAAGCCCAAGCCGCTCGCCACCCGTGTCGCGCTGGTCACCGGTGCCGCGTCCGGCATCGGCAAGGCCACGGCCGAGAAGCTCGCCGCTGAGGGCGCCTGCGTCGTCATCGGCGACCTCTCGCTCGAGAAGGCGCAGGCGGCCGCCGCCGAGATCGGCACGGCCGACGTCGCCGTCGGCGTCCAGGTCGACGTCTCGAACGCCGACGCCGTGCAGGCCATGGTCGACGCGGCCGTCCTCGCCTTCGGTGGCGTCGACCTCGTCGTCAACAACGCCGGACTGTCGCTGTCGCGCTCGCTCCTGGAGACCACCGAGAAGGACTGGGACCTCCAGCACGACGTGATGGCCAAGGGCTCGTTCCTGGTCTCGAAGGCCACGGCCAAGGTGATGATCGAGCAGGAGCTGGGCGGCGACATCGTCTACATCTCCTCGAAGAACTCGATCTTCGCCGGCCCCAACAACGTCGCGTACGGCGCCGCGAAGGCCGACCAGGCCCACCAGGTCCGCCTGCTCGCGGCCGAGCTCGGTGAGCACGGCATCAAGGTCAACGGCGTGAACCCCGACGGCGTCGTCCAGGGCTCTGGCATCTTCGCCAGCGGCTGGGGCGCCAACCGCGCCGCGGTGTACGGCGTCGAGGAGCAGGACCTCGGCAAGTTCTACGCGCAGCGCACGATCCTCAAGCGCGAGGTGCTCCCGGCCAACATCGCCAACGCCGTCTACGTGCTCTGCACCGCAGAGCTCAGCCACACCACCGGCCTCCACATCCCGGTCGACGCGGGCGTGGCCGCGGCCTTCCTGCGATGATTCCTCGTTCGGCAGAGCCGATCCGCGTCGCTGCGGTCGACCTCGGCGCCACCAGCGGGCGGGTGATGGCCTGCCGGGTCGGCGCCCGCACGCTGCACCTGGAGCAGCTGCACCGCTTCCCCAACGGTGCGGTGCCGGTCCACGGTGACCTCTACTGGGACGTGCTCGGCATCCACCGCGAGGTGCTGACCGGCATCCGGGAGGTCGCCCGCACGGGGCGGCTGCACGGCATCGGCATCGACTCGTGGGCGGTCGACTACGGCCTGCTCGACTGCGACGACCGGCTGCTCGCCAACCCGCGCAGCCACCGCGACCCGCGCACCGACGGCGTACCTGCCCAGGTGCGCAAGACCGTCACCGACACCGAGCTGTACGACGTCACCGGCCTGCAGCAGCTGCCGTTCAACACCGTCTACCAGCTGGTGTCCGAGATCGGTTCGCCTGCGCTGGAGGCGGCCGAGCGGATGCTGCTCCTGCCCGACCTGCTCAGCTTCTGGCTCACCGGACAGGCCGGCGCCGAGCGCACCAACGCGTCGACGACTGGGCTGTACGACGTACGCACCCGCGAGTGGGCGATCGACCTGGCCAAGCGGCTCGGGCTGCCCTGGGCGATCCTGCCGCAGCTGCGCGACCCGGGCTCGGTGGTCGGTCCGCTGCTGCCCGAGGTGGGGGAGTACGTCGGCCTGGCGGACGTCCCGGTCATCGCGGTCGGCTCCCACGACACCGCCTCGGCCGTCGTCGGCGTGCCCGCGGGCGAGGAGAGCTTCGCCTTCATCTCCTCCGGCACCTGGTCGCTGGTCGGCCTCGAGCTCGAGACCCCGGTGCTGTCGGAGGAGGCCCGCGCAGCCGACTTCACCAACGAGGGCGGCGTGGACGACACCATCCGCTTCCTCAAGAACGTGATGGGTCTCTGGGTCCTCTCGGAGTCGGTGCGCACCTGGGCCGACAAGCGGCTGACCGACGCGAGCCTGCCGGCCCTGCTCGCCGCAGCTGTTGACGCTCCGGCGCTGCGCACCGTGGTCGACATCAACGACCCGCGGCTGCTCACCCCCGGAGACATGCCCACCCGCATCCAGGACCTGGCCCGCGAGGCCGGCGAGCCGATCCCGCGGACGCCGGTTGCGATCACCCGGACCATCCTGGACAGCCTGGCGCTGGCCTACCGGCGCAACATCCGGCTCGCCGCCTCCCTCGCGGGTCGCGATGTCGACGTCGTACACCTCGTCGGCGGCGGCTCGCAGAACTCCCTGCTCTGCCAGCTCACTGCCGACGCCCTCGGCGTACCGGTGCTGGCCGGGCCGGCCGAGGCGGCCGCGCTCGGCAACGGCCTGGTGCAGGCGCGCGCCCTCGGCGCCGACCTGCCCGACCTGGCGGCGATGCGTGCGCTGATCCGGCGCACCCACGACGTACGCCCCTTCCTGCCGCGCCCCCGCTCTGCCCCCAACAGCGGGGACTGGGAGGCTGCCGCGGCACGCGTCAGCCGCTGAGCCTCCACCTGCTCGACCCCACCTGACCCTCCGACCTTCTCGGGAGACCTGATGAGCGAAGTGCAGCAGCCAGACCAGAGCCCCGACCTCGCGGCCTCCGGCATCCGCCGCCGCTCGCTCTTCGGAGCCGCCGCGGTGACCGCGGGGGTCGTCGTCGCGGGACAGGCACCGGCGACGGCCGGCCGGGGCACCTCCGGCCATGCCCGGGGTCGCGACGTCCTGCGAGGGTTCCAGCGCCCCGGTCCGGAGACGGCTGCCGGGTTCCGCTGGTGGTGGCCGCACGGTGCCGTGGACCCGAAGGAGATCGCTCGCGAGGTCGACCAGGTCGCCGCGGCCGGTTTCGGAGCGCTCGAGATCGCGGACGTCACGCACAGCCTGGCCGCGCGTGGGATCACCATCGACCTGGAGAAGCACGGGTGGGGCACGGCGTCCTGGGTCGCCGGCGTCAAGGCCGCGCTCGACCGCGCCGCCCGGCACGGGATCCGGGTCGACATCACCATCGGCCCGTCCTGGCCGGCGGCGGTCCCGACGGTCACGCCCGACGACGAAGCGGCCTGCTCCGAGCTGGCGCACGGCCAGGCGGTCGTCGCCGGAGGCTCGACGTACGACGCCGCGCTCCCCGACCCGGTCGTCGCACCGGAGTCCGAGAGCGCCGACCGTCACCTCGTGGCCGTGCAGGCCTTCCGCACGGTCGGCGAGCCGGTCAAGGCCGTCCAGACCCTCGACCCCTCGTCGTACGTCGACCTCACCGCGACCGTCGTCGGCGGCCGGATCACCTGGACCGCGCCCGAGGGCGGGCCGTGGGTGCTCCTCGCGCACTGGCGCCGCGGATCCGGGCAGGAGCCCGAGGCAGGTCCGCACACCTCGCCGCGCTCCTACGTCGTCGACCACTTCAGCGCTGCCGGCTCGGGCGCTGTCATCGACTTCTGGAAGCACCGGATCCTCGACTCCTCCCTGCGCCGCCTGCTCGCCAAGGCCGGCGGTTACCTCTTCGAGGACTCGCTGGAGATCGAGACCGACGCGACCATCTGGACGCCGCGGATGCTCGAGGAGTTCCGGCGCCGTGCGGGCTACGACCTGCTGCCCTACCTCCCTGTCGTGGTCGAGGTGAAGGAGAAGTACGTCTTCGCCTACGACGCCGTCACCACGACGCGGGTCCGCGACGACTTCAACCAGGTGCTGTCCGACCTCTACCGCGACCACCACCTGCTCCCGGTCCAGGGCTTCGCGCGCTCGCTCGGGATGGGTCTGCGCGTGCAGCCGTACGGCCTCGAGACCGACACCGTCGAGCACGCCGCGCTGATCGACGTGCCGGAGACCGAGTCGCTCGGCTTCAAGAACCTGGACGACTACCGCGTGATGGCCGGTGGCCGCGATCTGGCCGGCCACACGGTGCTGTCCTGCGAGGCGATCTGCTACGTCGGAGCGGCGTACCAGACGACCTGGGACCGCGCCCTCCAGACACTCAACAGCATCTACGCCGCCGGCGTGAACATGGCGATGATCCACGGGTTCGCGTACGCCGACGCACCGGGCGTCACGTGGCCTGGCTTCGCGGCGTTCTCGCCGTACTACAACGGCGCCGTCGGGTACGGCGACGCGTGGGGACCGCGCACCCCGCAGTGGCGCCACATCCGCGACTTGTCCGACTACCTGGCGCGTACCCAGCTGGTCCTGCAGACCGGCACGCCGCGCTACGACATCGTCTTCCTACGGCAGAAGGGCTGGGCCTCCACCGGCATCGGCGCCCCGTGGGCGACCAACAACGGCATCCCCGTCGGCTGGACCCACTCGTTCGCCACCCCGGCGCTCCTCGACCTGCCCCGCGCGAAGGTGCGCCGCGGGCGGCTCGCCCCGGACGGCCCGGCGTACAAGGTGATGATCATCGGCCCCGACCAGTTCCGCGGAGCCGAGCGGACGATGGCCGTGTCGACGGCGGAGCGGGTGCTGGAGCTCGGCCGGGCTGGCCTGCCGATCGTGTTCCTCGGGGACTGGTCGGCCGCGGAGCCGGTCGGGCTGGCGCAGCCGGGGGAGACCGATCGTCTTCGAGCCCTGGTCGCCCAGATCCGCGCGTTGTCGACGACCCGGACGGTGGCCGTCGACACCGAGATCCCGGTGGCGCTCGCCGACCTCGGGATCACCCCGGACGTCCGCCACGACAGCTCGACGGTGCAGACGGTCCGTCGGGTGACTGACGACGTCGACCTCTACTACGTCGCCAACGCCAAGCACGCCGAGAACCGCAAGCTGGTCCGGGTCACCCAGGACGTCTGGCTCACCGCCACTCGCGGAGACGCCGTGCCCTACCTGCTCGACGCCTGGACGGGGGAGACGACCCCGGTCGCGCTCTGGGAGCGCAAGGGTGACCAGGTGCGGGTGACCGTCGACCTGCTCCCGGGTCAGTCCACGATCGTGGCGCTGGCCCGGCCGCACGGGCGTACGCCGTCCGCGACCGCCGTGTCCGGTGGCTCGCTGCGCGTGCTCGGCCAGTCGCTGGTGCTGCGCGCGAGCACCGCGGGCGACTACACGGTCACGACGCCCCGTCGTACTACGACCACCTCTGTCGGCCGGGTCCGCGAGCCGATCGCGCTCGCGTCGTGGGACCTCGCTGTCGAGGACTGGCAGCCCGGAGCCACCGCGACCGACACCGTGCGCCCGGTGCGCCGGGTGCACCTCGACGCGCTGCTGCCGTGGTCGCAGGTGCCCGGACTGGAGGACGTGTCCGGCGTCGGCGTGTACTCGACGACGGTGGACCTCGGCCGCGACTGGACTGCCGCCGACGGCGCCGTGCTCGAGCTCGGCGAGGTCAACGACACCTACCGGGTGCGGGTCAACGGCCGTCAGGTCGCCCCGTGCGACGTGCTCGACACCACCGTCGACCTCAGCGGGCTGCTGCGCCGCGGCCGCAACCAGATCGAGGTCGAGGTCGCGACCACTCTCATCAACCGGCTCCGCACGGTCACGCCGGCCGTCTACGGCCCGGTCCCGCGTCAGGCCTACGGCCTGGTCGGTCCGGTGCGGCTGGTCCCGTACGCCGAGAAGACGATCTCCCGATAGCGAGGCAGGATGAGTCAATGCGGGTAGCGCTGATGGTCACGTGCATCAACGATGCGCTGTACCCGGGCACGGGGCAGGCTGTCGTGACGCTCCTGCGACGGCTCGGGGTCGACGTGGAGTTCCCGGCGTCGCAGACGTGCTGCGCCCAGCCGATGGTCAACACCGGCTACCTCGACGAGGCGGTCCCCGTCGTACGCAACTTCGTCGACGCCTTCGCGGGGTACGACGCAGTCGTGACGCCGTCCGGGTCGTGTGCCGGCTGCGTCCGGCACCAGCACTCGATCGTCGCGCGACGCTCGGGGGACGCGGCCCTGGCCACGGCCGTGGCCGAGACATCGCCCAAGGTCTACGAGCTGTCGGAGTTCCTCGTCGACGTGCTCGGCGTGACCGACGTCGGCGCCTACTACCCGCACACCGTCACCTACCACCCGACCTGCCACTCGCTGCGCATGCTCGGCGTGGGCGAGCGCCCGCGCCGGCTGCTTGAGAAGGTCCGCGGGATCACCCTCCTCGAGCTCGAGGGCGCCGACCAGTGCTGCGGCTTCGGTGGCACCTTCGCGGTGAAGAACGCCGACACGTCCGTGGCGATGGGCGCCGACAAGGCGCGGCAGGTCCGCGACACCGGAGCCGAGGTGCTGGTCGCCGGCGACAACTCGTGCCTGACCCACATCGGCGGCCTGCTGAGCCGCGAGCAGTCCGGCGTACGAAGCGTGCACCTGGCCGAGATCCTGGCGTCGACCGAGGGCGCCGTGCTCGGGGTGACCCGGTGACCGGCACCTTCGTCGGGATGCCGAAGTTCCCCGTCGCCGCCCACGAGGCGCTGGGGAACGCCCAGCTGCGGCACAACCTCGCCCACGCCACCGGCACCATCCGGGCCAAGCGGCAGCGGCTGGTCGACGAGGTCAACGAGAACAGCGACTGGGAGGAGTTGCGGCTCTCGGGCGCCGGCGTGAAGGAGTCCGCGCTGCGCGACCTGGGCAACCAGCTCGAGCTGCTCGAGGCGTCGCTGACAGCGAACGGCGCCACCGTGCACTGGGCCCGCGACGCGGCAGAGGCCAACGCGATCGTCGCGTCGATCGCCAAGTCCCACGACGTCGACGAGGTCGTCAAGGTGAAGTCGATGCTCACCCAGGAGATCGGCCTCAACGAGGCGCTCGAGGCCGAAGGGATCGCCGCCTGGGAGACCGACCTCGCCGAGCTCATCGTGCAGCTGGGCGACGACCTGCCCTCGCACATCCTGGTGCCCGCGATCCACCGCAACCGCGCCGAGATCCGTGAGATCTTCCTGGCCAAGATGGGGGCGGTCGGCCGTCCGGCTCCCGACGACCTGACCGACGAGCCGGCCGTGCTCGCGGCGGCGGCGCGGGCACACCTCCGCGAGAAGTTCCTGCGCGCGAAGGTCGGCGTCTCCGGCGCGAACTTCGCCGTCGCGGAGACGGGGACCCTGGTGGTCGTCGAGTCCGAGGGCAACGGTCGGATGTGCCTCACCCTGCCCGAGGTGCTGATCTCCGTGGTCGGCATCGAGAAGGTCGTGTCGACGTGGGACGGCCTGGACCCCATGCTGCGCCTGCTCCCTCGGTCCTCGACGGGTGAGCGGATGAACCCCTACACGTCGACCTGGTCCGGGGTCACGCCCGGCGACGGACCGCAGGAGGTGCACGTCGTGCTCCTCGACAACGGCCGCACCAACGCGCTCGCCGACGAGGTCGGACGCCAGGCGCTGCGGTGCATCCGCTGCTCCGCGTGCCTCAACGTCTGCCCTGTCTACGAGCGCACCGGCGGCCACGCCTACGGATCGGTCTACCCGGGCCCGATCGGCGCCATCCTCAACCCGCTGCTGAAGGGTCCGGGTAGCGACGACCAGGTCGACTCGCTGCCCTACGCGTCCTCGCTGTGCGGCGCCTGCTTCGAGGTCTGCCCGGTGCTCATCGACATCCCGTCGGTGCTCGTGGACCTGCGCGCCCAGGTCGTCGACGCGCACCGCGGCGGCGTACCCAGCGTCGAGGAGCTGGCCTTCAAGGGCGCCGCCGTCGCGCTCTCGGACTCGCGCAAGCTCGGTCTGGGCGAGCGGTTCACCGGGATCGGTCTCCGCGTCGCCCGCCGGTTCGGCGCCTCGAAGTGGACGTCGGCGCGCGACCTTCCGCCCGCGCCCCGCGAGTCGTTCCGCGCCTGGTGGAAGCGCACGGACGGAGGTCGCAAGTGAGCGCCCGCGACGACATCCTGGGCAAGGTCCGTGCGGCGCTCGACGGCGTCGAGCCCGGGTACGACGTCCCGCCCGCTCCTCGGATCGCGCCGCTCGCCGACGTCGTCGGGCACTTCGCCGAGCGGGTCGAGGACTACAAGGCGATCGTCGAGCGCTGCACGTCCGACGAGCTCGCGGGTCGAGTGGCAGCCGCGCTCCCCGACGGTGCGCGGGTCGTGATCCCGCCGGGCCTCTCGGTCGAGGTGCCCGATGCCGACGAGGACACGGGCTTCGACGCCTACGAGCTCGACGCCTACGACGCCGTGGTCACCGAGGCCCGGGTGGGCATCGCCGAGACCGGCACGATCGTGATGGACCACGGTTCGGGCCAGGGTCGCCGGGCGATCTCGCTGGTGCCCGACCTGCACGTCTGCATCGTGCGGACCGACCAGGTCGTCCCCGACGTGCCGGACGCGCTGCCGTTGCTGGACCCGGCCCGCGCGCACACGTGGATCAGCGGTCCCTCGGCCACCAGCGACATCGAGCTGGACCGGGTGGAGGGAGTCCACGGCCCGCGCACGCTGCACGTGCTGCTCGTTGAGCACGGATCGTGACCGTGGTCGCCTCGGGCCGCGGCGCCGCCGCCGCCGCCGACCGGTGGGAGCCGTCATCGGACGACATCTTGATCCTCCGGCTCCTCTCGGAGGGCCACACGACCGAGTCGGTCGCTCGGCGTCACGGCGTCTCCGAGCGCACCATCAGGCGGCGCCTGCGCACGATCGCCGACGAGATCGGGGTGGACTCCACGATCGAGCTCGTCGTGCACGCCGTGCGCGCGCGGTTGATCTGACTTGAATCGTTTTCGATCTTGAGAAGTTTCTTTGGCCGGATACGGACAAAACCGTGGTGACGATCGTCACTGGCCCCTAGATTACGGTTGCAACGTTTCAAAAACTCCGCCGCCGCAAGGAAGTCCTCCATGTCTTCTGCACCGCCCAGTCGCGCTCGGGCGCGGATCCGTCTCGTAGCACCCGTGATGGCGCTGGCCGCCGGTCTGACGCTCAGCGTGCCCGCCGTCCTGGTGGCGGCGCCGGTCGCCGTCGCGGCCGACGCGCCCGTGACCGTCGCCGGCCTCCAGGCCAACGGCCGCACGGAGCCGCTCGGAATTCCGGGCGCCGACCCGAGCCTGAGCTGGCAGTCGCGGTCCACCGCGCGTGGTGTCGTGCAGAGCGCCTACCAGGTGCGGGTGGCCAGCAGCGAGGACAGCCTCGACTCGCCAGACGTCTGGGACTCCGGCAAGGTCGCGTCCGATGAGCAGGCCGACATCGTGTACGGCGGCCCGGAGCTCGCCGCGGCGACCCGCTACGTCTGGCAGGTCCGGGTGTGGGACGGCGCCGACCAGGCCTCCGACTGGAGCGAGCCCGCGTCCTTCGAGACCGGGCTCCTCGATGCCGACGACTGGGACGATGCCGACTGGATCGGCAAGTCCGCGAGCGGCGAGGTCGACGAGTGGGACAACTACACCGCTGACATCGACTTCGACATCGCTGACCTGGCCATCGGCGTGTTCATCCGCGCTGCCAACACCAGCAACGCCTACATGTGGCAGATCTCGACGGCCGACGGCACCGGCGTCCCGAAGTTCCGGCCCCACAAGCGCACCAACAACGGCTACGCGCTCCTCGGCAACCAGCCGATCACGAGCATCAGCTCCGCCGCGCTGCTCGAGGGCACGCACCGCATGTCGGTCACCGTCGACGGCAACACGATCACGACCCTGCTCGACGGCACCCAGATCGACCAGCGCACCGACTCGTCGTTCGCCAAGGGCTTCGTCGGCTTCCGCCAGGACTTCGCCGACGGCAAGGGTGACGAGTCGGCCGACATCAAGAAGGTCAAGGTGACCAGGAAGAACGGCGACGTCCTGCTGGACACCGACTTCTCCGGCGGCAACCCGTTCAACGGCGGCACCCTGACCGCCAACGGCCTGCGCGTCGCCGAGCGCAAGGACGTCCTCTACCGGTCGAAGGACTCCAACAAGCCGCTCCTGCGCACCGCGTTCACGACCGAGCCCGGCAAGACGGTCGAGTCGGCGCGGGTCTACGCGTCGGCCCAGGGCGTCTACGAGTTGCAGCTCAACGGCGAGAAGGTCGGCGACCAGTTCCTCGCGCCCGGCTGGACCGAGTACCGCAAGCGCATCCAGCACCAGACGTACGACGTCACCGACCAGGTCCGCAGCGGCGCCAACGCGTTCGGTGCCGAGCTCGGCGACGGCTGGTGGAAGGGCAAGATCGCGTCCTTCGGCTTCAACAACTACGGCTCCGGCCTCGGGTTGATCGCGCAGCTGCGCATCGAGTACACCGACGGCTCGACGCAGGTCGTGAAGACCGACAACACGTGGAAGAGCCACTTCGGTCCCTACGTGCAGGCCGACAACCTCGAGGGCGAGTCGTACGACGCCAACGCCGAGCAGACCGGCTGGGACACCCCGGGCTTCGACGACGCGGGCTGGAACCCGGTCACCATCGCCACGAACACGTCCGCCCGGCTGGTGCCGCAGCCCGACGAGCCGGTTCGCGTGACTGGCGAGGTCCCCGCGAAGGAGCACACCACCCCCCAGCCCGGCGTCGAGATCTACGACCTCGGCCAGAACATGGTCGGCGTCGCCCGGCTGACGCTCCAGGGCCAGGCCGGCAAGACGGTCACCATCCGCTACGGCGAGGAGCTCAACCCCGACGGGACGCTCTACACCGCCAACCTGCGCAGTGCCACGGTGACCGACCACTACACGTTCGACGAGACCGGCACGGTCACCTACACGCCGAAGTTCACCCAGCACGGCTACCGCTACGTCGAGATCACCGGTACGACGGCCGCCCCGGCCCTCGCTGACGTGACCGGCGTCGTGTGGGGCTCGGACCTGGCCGCCACCGGCGACCTGGAGACGTCCGACCCGATGCTCAACCAGCTGGTCAGCAACATCTCGTGGGGCCAGCGCGGCAACTTCCTGTCGGTCCCGACCGACACGCCCGCCCGCGACGAGCGGCTCGGCTGGACAGGTGACATCAACGTGTTCGCTCCGACGGCGAGCTACCTGCGGGACACCCGTGGGTTCCTCGGCAAGTGGATGACCGACCTGCGCGACGCCGCCTACGCCAACGGCAACTTCCCGGGCATCGCCCCGGTGGTGCCGAACGCCGGTGACTTCGGCTCCGGCCTCGGCTGGTCGGACGCCGCCGTCACGGTGCCGTACGCGACCTGGAAGGCCTGGGGTGACGGCAAGATCGTGCGCGAGAACTACGCGGCGATGGAGAAGTTCCTCGGCTTCGTGCGCACCAGCGCCGGGACGGACCTGATCGACTCGGGTCGCGGTCACTGGGAGGACTGGCTCAACCTGGACGACCCGACCAGCGTCGGCGTGCTCGGCACGATGTACTACGCCGAGGACGCCCGGATGCTGTCGGAGATGGCGGCGGCGATCGGCGAGGACGCGGACGCGGCGGAGTACGCCGAGCTCTCGACCGCCGTGCGCCAGGCCTTCGTCGACGAGTTCGTGCAGGCCAACGGCACGGTGCAGGGCAACAGCCAGGCCGGCTACGCGATGGCCCTCGGCATGGACATGATCGCCGACCCGGCCCTGCGCGAGAAGGTCGCAGCGAAGTTCGTGGCCAAGCTGGCCGCGAGCGACAACCACCTCACCACCGGGTTCCTCGGCACCCCGTGGCTGCTGCCTGCCCTGAGCAGCATCGGCCGCGACGACCTCGCGTACACGATGCTCCTGCACAAGGACTACCCGTCCTGGGGCTACGAGATCGAGAAGGGCGCGACCACCATGTGGGAGCGCTGGAACTCGATCATGCCGGACGGCTCGTTCGGCCCGGTCGAGATGAACTCCTTCAACCACTACGCGTACGGCGCGGTCGGCGACTGGATGTACCAGAACATCGGTGGCATCAAGGCGGTCGAGGCGGGCTACAAGGTGTCCCGGATCGCCCCGGTCGTCGGCGGCGGCCTGACCCATGGCGCCAGTGAGTTCGACTCGGTCTACGGCCCGATCACGACCGGCTGGACCCTGGCGGACGAGGATCTCTCGCTGAAGGCCCAGGTCCCGGTCAACACCACGGCGCAGGTCGTGCTGCCCGCCGCGAACCCGTTCGCGGTCACCGAGGGCGGCGAGCTGCTCGCCGACGTCGAGGGCGTCCTGGACGTCCACGACGACGGCGACACCGTCACCGTCACTGTCGGATCCGGCAGCTACGACTTCGCCGTCACGTCCGACAACACCGCGGTCGGCGAGGTCGCCGTGGACCTGGACGAGCTGCGGGCGCACGTGGCCGAGCTGGGTGACGGGGACGTCTCCCCGTCGGAGCGGGAGCACCTCGACACCGCGGTCGCCGCGGTCCGCTCCGACGTCGGTACGGCGCTCCTCGCCGGGCTCGACGGCGACACGGCGGCGGTCACCGCAGCGCTCGACGACGCCCTCGCCGGGATCCGAGAGCTGCGCACCTGGCTGGCGGCGTCGGCGATCGACGCGGAGGTCAAGGCCGACGTGACCGCTCGGGTCGCCGGCATCGAGAGCCTGCTCGTCAACGCGTACACCGCGTCGGTGGGCGTCTCGGTGGCGCTTCCGCCGGTCGCCGGCGTGGTGCTGCCGGGTGGCACGGTCGCCGGCACGGTCGAGGTGACCAACACCGGGACCCAGCCGATCACGGGGCTCCAGGGCACCGTGACCGTGGCCGGCCTGGGCGAGACGACCGTCTCGCTCGCGTCGGTGCCGGCCGGCGGCTCGGCCCAGCTCCCCGTCGAGCTGGCCGTGCCGAAGCAGGCCGACCCGGGCGGGCACGACGCCACCCTGGCGCTGACCCTCACCCTGGACGGCGAGCCCTTCACGATCACCGCGTCGACGCCGGGCTGGGCGTCGGTGACCTCCGGCCTGACCGTCGGCACCGTCACCGTCGCGACCGACGTCGCCGATCCGGCCGACCACGCGGTCGTCACCGTCCCGGTGTCCAACACCGGCACGGCGGACGTCCGCGCGCACGTCGCACTGACCCTGCCCGCCGGCTGGCGGAGCGTCCCGTCGTCCGACGTGCTCGTCCCGGCCGGTGGCCAGATCGACGTGAAGGTGCCGGTCGTCGTACCGCTCGACCGGGCCAGCACCGGTCCGGTGCCGGTGGACGTCGTCGTCCGCCGAGCGGGCGCGACGATGGCCCAGAGGAGCGTCGACCTGACGCTCACCGCGCCACGGCCGCCGGCGTCCTCGCTCGACCACGTCGACTTCGGGGACAACACCTCGGAGAACGCGCACGGCCTGCAGAAGTCCACGAGCAGCGGTGCCAACACCGAGGCCGGACTGACCCGGCGCTACTCCAACTCGGGCACCCCCGGCTCGTGGTTCTCGGCCGAGGTGACCGTCCCGGCGGGTCAGCCGTTCGTGCTCCGCAACGTGGAGACCTACTCGGGTCCCTACACCAAGAAGTACGACATCTACGTCGACGACGTCCGGGTGCGGGAGCACGAGCTGCCCCGGGCCGAGAGCGGCGAGGGCTACAAGGTCTACGACTTCCCCGTCACCGACCCGGCGGCGCTGGCAGCGACGGCCGACGGCAAGGCGCGGGTCCGCTACGAGTACCGCCTCGGGACCCTGGCCTCGAACGGGTTCTTCGACCCGTCGATCGCCGACCTGTGGGTGCTGCCTCTCGGGGTGGACACCCGCGGCCCGGACGTGTCGGCGGTCGTGGCCGACGGCACGGCCGGCAACGGGAACTGGTACCGCTCGGACGTCACGGTCGCGGTCTCGGCGGCCGACAACCGCGACGACGCACCGGCGATCGAGACCGCGGACGGCGGGACCTGGCAGGCGTACGTCGGTCCGGTGCCGGTGTCCGGGGAGGGCAAGCACGAGCTGTCGTACCGCGCGACCGACGCCAGCGCCAACGTCTCGACGGGCACGGTGCCGGTGTGGATCGACACCGCGGCCCCGGCGACGGTGCTGACCGCGACCCGTGGCGCCGGTGTCGAGGGTGCGGACTCCGCGACCCTGTCCTTCACGGCGACCGACGCCCTCAGTGGCGTGGCGCAGACCGTCTATCGCATCGACGGCGGTGACTGGGCCAGGGTCGGCTCGGGGCCGATCACCGTGCAGGGCTTCGGCCAGCACCTGGTCGACTTCGCGTCCACCGACGTGGCGGGCAACCCCGAGATGGTGCGCCACCAGACGGTCGACCTGGCCGACGTCGACGCCGTGCAGGCATTGGTGGCCCCTCAGGTCACCGGTGTCGCGAAGTACGGCGCGGTGTTGACGGCCACGAGCGGGTCCTGGAACACCAAGGGCCTGAGCTACGGCTACCAGTGGCTGCGTGAGGGTGGGGCGATCCCGGGAGCGACGGGGACGTCGTACAAGCTGAGTGCGTCCGACGTGGGCAAGCGGCTGTCGGTGCGGGTGACCGCGACCAAGGCCGGCAAGGCTCCCGGGACCGCGGTCTCGACGGCCACCGGTCCCGTGGCCAAGGCCGTCTCTGCCACCAAGGTCGCGGTCAGCAAGACCAAGGTGAAGAAGGGCAAGCCCGTCCGGGTGACCGTCACGGTGGGATCCAGCCCGAGGGCGACCGGCCGGGTCGTGGTCCGGGTCGACGGCAAGAAGGTCAAGACCGTCATCCTGAAGAACGGCAAGGCCACGGTGAAGGTTGTCGTGAAGCGCAAGGGCAAGCACAAGGTCACGGCGGTGTACGCCGGATCGTCCGTGGTGGCCGGCTCGAGGTCGGCAGCCCGCACGATCCGCATCACCTGAGCCGGACCTCGCGACGAGCCCGGAGATGTAACTGACCGTTACATCTCCGGGCTCGGCTCGTTGTCCCCGTGTGAACCGGATCCGCAGCCTCGTCCTCGCCCTGTCCTCTGCGCTGGTGCTGTCCGGTGCCGTCGTCATCGCCGCGCCTGCGGACGCGGCCGGGCCGGCCGCCACGAAGGCGGGCGCGTGGAAGCCTCGGGCGGCGACCTATCCCGGGGCCGTCACCCAGAAGGACCTCGCGATCCCGATGTCCGACGGCACCGTGCTGCGCGGCGACCTGGTGCTGCCGGCCAAGGCCGACGGCACGGCGGTGCGCAAGCGGCTCCCGGTGCTGGTCACGATCACGGCGTACAACAAGACGGTCTCCCCGGGTGGCAGCGACTTCCTGGTCCAGCGGGGCTACGCCCAGCTGACCGTCGACGCGCGCGGGACCGGCAGCTCCGAGGGCTCATGGGGTGCGTTCAGCCGGCGCGAGGACAAGGACGCCGGTGAGATCGTCGAGTGGGCGCACTCGCGCAACCGCCCGTGGAGCAACGGCCGGATCGGCATGAGCGGCCCGTCGTACATGGGGATCAGCCAGATCTTCGCGGCTGGCGCCCGGCCGAAGGGGCTCAAGGCGATCTTCCCGCAGGTCCCGGCGGCCGACGTCTACCGCGACGTCGTCGCCTCCGGTGGCCAGGTCGACGTCGGCTTCATCCCGCTCTGGCTGGGGCTCGTGACGACCACGGGCGTCGTTCCGCCGGCCGTCGCCGCGACCGATCCGCAGTCGGGCTTCGGTGCCCTGGTCTCCCACCTCGGTGCCGCTGCGACGTTCACGCTGCCGCTCCTGCTCGACGCGGTCACCGGCGGTGACTCGGCGTACGACGGGAAGTTCTACCGCGACCGCTCGCCGTCGCGCGTGATCAAGCGAGTCGACGTGCCGACGTTCCTCATCGGTGGCGAGTTCGACCTCTTCCAGCGCGGCACCCCGCTGCTCTTCGAGAACCTCCAGAAGCGCGGCGTCCCGGCCAAGATGATCATCGGCCCATGGGACCACCTCGAGGGCTCCTCGGGCGCCGGCATCGGCAAGGCCGGCCACGGCACGCTCGACGAGCTGCAGCTGCGGTGGTTCGACCGCTACGTCCGCGGCATCAAGGACCCCCGCCTCGACAAGGACATCCCGCCGGTCACCTACTACGAGCAGGGCAGCGGCCGCTGGACCACGGCGCAGCGCTGGATCGGCAAGCAGCGGGCGGAATCCTTCCGGCTCTCCGGTGCGGCCACGGCCGGGGGAGGGCACGGCGTGCTGACCACGGGTGCGGCCGAGGACGGTACGGCGTACGTGCCGCCGATCCCGATCTCGGGGCTGTGCACGCGCTCCGCCAACCAGTGGACGGCCGGGATCCCGGAGACGGCGCTCGCCGACCTGCCGTGCTTCCAGGACAACGCGGCCAACGATCAGACGGGGATCGTCTACGAGACGGCGCCGCTCGCCAAGGCGACGCGGCTGCGCGGCCCGATCAACGCCCGGCTCTACACGTCCAGCGTCAGCGGCGACGGCATGCTCTCGGTGTCGGTCTCCGACGTGGCTCCCGACGGGAAGGTCAGCCGGCTGACCGGCGGCTGGCAGCTCGTGTCGCAGCGAGCTCTCGACAAGGGGCGCACCCGCTACCTCGACGGTCGCGTGCTGCAGCCCTTCCACCGGTTCACGCGGGCGTCGAAGAAGCCGCTGGCCGGCGGGGAGATCGCGCCGGTCGACGTCGAGGTGTTCCCGACCGCGGCCAGGATCGCCCGGGGCCACCGGCTGCGGATCGCGATCCAGTCCTTCGACGTCCCGCACCTGCTGCCGACCCTGCCGGACCTGCCGAGCACGCTGACCGGGCTGACGATCCACAGCTCGGCGACCTACCCGTCGGTGCTCACGATCCCGGCGCTGGGCTGAGCTTGCGCAGGATCGTCAACAACCGGTCCCGGTCGCGCGCGGGGAGCGCCTGCACGAGGTGACGTCGTACGGCGTCGGCGTGCACCGGCCGGGCCCGGTGCAGCGCTGCCCGGCCCATCGTGGTGAGCCGCACGTCAACACCTCCGGGCACCTCGTCGCGGTCGACCAGCCCGCGCTCCTGCATCCGCCGGAGGTGGTGGGAGAGCCGGCTCCGGTGCCATCCGGACGCCGCGGCGAGCTCGCTCTGCCGCAATCGGCCGCCGCCGTGGTCCTGGAGACGTGTCAACACCGTCAGGTCTGGCTCGGAGAGCCCGGTCTCGGTCGCCACCTCCGTGCTGACCTGCGACAACGCCTCGGCCGCGGCCTGCCAGGCGTGCCAGAGCGCGGCCTCGGAATCGGTCAGCGGGTCCATGCGGCCAGCCTAGGGGTCGAGGTTGTCACGGCAACAGCCGATGAGTTCGGACCGGTGCCAGGGTCGGTGTTGACATGGACACCATCGACTTCGCACCGGCCACCCGCGCCGTGACGACCGTGCTCGGCGGCATCAGCGACGAGCAGCTCACCGCCGCGACCCCGTGCCCGGACTTCTCGGTCGCCGACCTGCTCGACCACCTGAACGGGCTGGCGCTGGCGTTCACCCTCGCCGCGCGCAAGGCGCCGCTCCCCGACGGCGGCCAGCCCGTCGTCGACGGCTCGCAGCTCTCGCCCGACTGGCGCACCGAGATCCCGGCGGCGCTCGAACAGCTCGCCGCCGCCTGGACCGACCCCGCGGCGTACGACGGGCTCACGATGGCCGGCCCGATCGAGATGCCGGCCGACATCGCGGCCCTGGTGGCGCTCGACGAGGTCGTCGTGCACGGCTGGGACCTGGCCCGCGCAACCGGCCATCCCTACGACCCCGACGAGGCCTGCGTGCTCGCCTCGCTGGGCTTCGCGGCGAGCTTCGAGGTGCCGCCCGGGGCCGGCGCCGGCCCGTTCGGCCCGCCCGTGCCCGTCCCCGCCGATGCCCCTGCGCTCGACCGGCTCGCCGGTGCGACCGGACGGGACCCTGGCTGGGCTCCCTGATCGTCCAGTCGTGCTGCTGAGCGCGCGCCCGAGCGCACTCTCAGCAGCACGACCGACCTGATTTCGTCGCTGCGGAACCCCTCCGGTAATCTCTCCCGCGGTGGCGTGTCCGAGCGGCCGAAGGTGCAACACTCGAAATGTTGTGTGGGTTCATCGCCCACCGTGGGTTCAAATCCCACCGCCACCGCCAGCACGAACGCCCCGGATCATCGATCTGGGGCGTTCGGCATTTCCGCTCGGGACCAGGTCAGCGGCGGGGTACCTTCACGGTGACCTTGGCGGCCGCGGACGTCGTGACCGCAGTTCCGGCGTACGACGCGGTGAGCGTGGTGCGACCGGGCCGCAGACCCTTGACCCGGACCGTCCCGGTGCCCGCCCTCAGCGTGACGCGGGCGACGACCTTGCCGCGTACCTTCACGACCACGGTTCCGGCGGGCGCGATGCCCGGGGAGGTCGCGCGGACGGTGAGCCGGACGACGCGGCTCTTCGCCTTGGCGCTGACCTTGAGGGCGGTGACCGTACGTCGTGGTCGCGCCTCCCGGGAAGACCGGCGCGTGGTCGACGGTGAGCTGGCCCCCGACGCGGACCTCACCGCGGAGGGTGGGGAGCTCGCTCATCTGGAGCTCACCCGGGGTGATCGTGATCGGCGCCGACTCGGAGCGCCCGTCGGCGAAGTCGTTGCGCTTGGCAGTGGCGACCGGTGTCACCGCGTGGCCGACATCGGAGGCTCGGGGGCGGTAGGTCAGCCCGACTGCACTCGGGATCGACTGACCGTCACGGTGCCACTCGTACTCGATGGTGGTCGGAACGGGCGTGAACTCCCCGGCGAGCCTGGTCAGCTCCTCCGCGATGACCCCGTTGCCACTCATCGCAACTGGTGAGACCACGTTGAGCTTCGCCTCGACGACGGCGTCGTGGACGATGTTGGTGGTCTGCCGACCGACGCGGTCGGTGGCGGTGACCTGGACGGTCCGATTGCTCCCGACGGTGCTGGTGTCGAGCAGCCCGCCCGACGGCACCGGGCGTCACCTGGCCGCTGTAGATCACGGATGGCTGGCCGCGGTCGAGTCCGACCGCTACCTCCTGGGTGGCGGTGTTGCCTTCTCGGTCGATCGCCTCGACGGTGACCTTGGACCATCCGTTGGTGTTGATGCGGACGACTCCGCCGCCGACGTTGGCCACCGTGCCCGTGTCGCTGTGGGCGCCCGTGACCGTGTAGCCGACGACCTGCAGCCCGCTGGCATCCGTGCCGGGATCGGTCGCCTGGACGTGGACCTCGACCGGGCTGTCGGCGTACCACCCGCCGATCCCACCCACCGGCGGGGTGATCGTGATCGTGGGTGCGGTGAGGTCCTCCTCCGGTTCCTCAGGCGGCTCGGCGCCGGCGTACGCCGGAGTCAGCAGCACGAGGGCGAGCCCGAGGACAAGAGTGGTGAGGGTGCGGTGGTTCGTCCGAGTCATGCGGACACCCTGCGTGTCCCGGCGCCCCAGTCGGCAGGGGCGCGTGTCCCGTCCGACCGGGCCGTCGGGTCAGCGCCCCGACTTCACGACGACGGTCTGCGCCGCCGTCCGCGAGGGCCGCACACTGCCACTGCCTTCGTACGCCGTGCGCAGCCGGTAGCGCCCGGCGCTCAGCTGCGGGAGGCGGAGCGAGACCTGGCCGTGCCGCAGGCGGGCGCTGCGCTTCCGCCCACCGATCGCCACGGACACTCGCCCCGTCGCGGTCTGGCCGGTCGCCGTGGAGACCTTCACGAGGACCTCGAGAGGCTTGCCGACCCGGATGCGAGCCGCCTTCCGGATAGTCGCCGAGGTCGTCGAGGGGCTCCGCTCGAGCCGCACCGACGACGTAGAGCCCGTAAAGGTCACGCGGTGCACGCGACGTCCGATCCGCACGTCGGCCGCGCCGCCCTTCTGGTCCAGCCGCGACCAGAGCACCTGGACGTCGGCCGGCCGGACACCGCTGCGCCGCGGCACGATGATCGCGGTCATCCGAGCCTGGAGGACCGAGGTCCGGGCGACCAGGGTGGGAGCGGGGACGAACTCGTTCACGTGCGGACTGCGCCACCCGAGGAGCGGGGAGGTCTGCCCGACCGCGAGCGAGAGGCGAGGACAGCCGCCGATCCAGAGGAAGGTCGAGTTGGAGCCGGGACCGCTCGTGTCGGCCCGACCGCAGGACGACGCGGTGACCCGGCGGTCCGCGCCGAGATGCCAGCGCTGGAGCACGGGTCGCTTGACCAGCTGGTTGACCCGGTCGTCGACGACCAACATCTCGGGCTGCTTCACGTGCACCATCGTGCGGCGCCAGCTCGCGTACTGGAGCGCGGTGCTGTCGACCGTCACGAGGTCGGCGGCCGGAGTGGTGGTCGCGGCGACGAGCGGTGTGGAGACCGTCGGGTCGTACGCCGCGCCCGCGATGTCGACCGTGTTGTGGGCCTGGTTGCTGAGGACGTAGCGCCGCTCGGGTCCGCCGGCGCCGCCCCACAGGCCTGGCTGCCAGAGGACCTGGTTGCCGTAGGCGTAGTAGCCGAGTGCGCCGCTGTCCTCGTGGCCGTGGACCGCCGTCGACTTCGGTGCACCGAAGCGGATCGAGGCCAGTGACTGTCGCGAGGCGGGCTGGGTGTCGAACCAGCCCGACCGCGAGAACGCGTAACCGCGTTGGTAGACCGCGAAGGTGCGGTCCGGCTTGGGCCCAGAACGGCCTTCCGACATCGCGTACTCGGCTCCGGTGCCGGGGATGCTGACGCCACGGTCGATCGCGGAGCTGTCACCCCAGGCGACCAGGTTGCCGTCGGGCTGGGTTGCCTGAGCAAGGAACTCGGGCATCAGGTCGACGCGATCGAGCTTCTGGATGCGGGGGAGGCCACAGCGGCGAAGACGTTCGGCGAGCTGGAGGTACCAGCTGTGGTTGCTCGCCTGGTACTCGACGGAACCCTCGTTGGTGACACCCTCCTCATCGACGGCGTACTCCAACATGGTCGTGGCCCGTCGTACGGCGAGGTCGCGCCATGGAGCCACGGCTCGCGAGCACCCGAGGGCCAGGAGGCCGAGGTTCTGGTAGAGGCCGTGGTTGCTGATGCTGGCGAAGCGGTCCGGGTCGGACAGCATCTCCGCGTGCGTCTCGATCGCGTCCACCAGCCACTGCGGCTCGTCGGGAAGTGCGGCCGCGAGGCAGACCAGGGCGATGGCTCGGAAGCCGTCCGCCATGTCGTACCAGGCGAACTTCGACCGCGGAGCTTCGACCGGGTTGTCGTCGACCCAGTCGTGGATGATCGACTGGTAGCGGTCCAGCATCGCCTGGTTGCCCGTGGCCAGTCCGACCCGGCGCAGTGGGTCGGCCCAGTGCAGCAGGTTGAGCTGGAAGACCCAGTTGTTGTCCGAGAACGGGTCCTCGGTCCACTGCAGGTCGTCGGGCAGCTGCCAGGCGGAGAAGTTCGCGAGCGTCATCCGGCTGGCCATCAGGTCGTCGGCGACCTCCTGGTCGCGCGAGGTCGCCGTGAAGCCGTCACCGGTGCACTGAGGGTCGGACCGGACGGGAGCCGCGGCGGCCGCGGTCGCCGAGCCCGACGCGGTCAGCTCGACCGACGGCAGCGCGAGGCAGAGCAGCGTCGCGAGTGCGACGATTCCCCAACGCACGATGTTCCCCCCGTGATGTGCACGCCCGGGAACGACCTCCCCCGAGACAGTGCTGGGACTCTAACCCCGGACTCGCCGAAGCGACGGATTTCCGAGGGTGTGGAATGTCCGCATGCCACTGTTCGAGTTCGAGGGCAAGCGCCCCACCGTCCACCCCGATGCCTTCATCGCGCCGACCGCGACGCTGATCGGCGACGTGACCGTCGAGAGGGGCGCGAGCATCTGGTACGGCGCGGTGCTCCGCGCCGACATCTGCACGATCGTGATCGGCGAGGGCGCCAACATCCAGGACAACTCGGTCCTGCACGCGGCGTCCGGCACCAGCCTGGTCGTCGGCGCCAACGCCACGGTCGGCCACGGCTGCATCGTGCACTGCGCCGAGGTCGGGGAGCAGGCGCTGATCGGCAACGGGTCGACGCTGCTCGACGGCGCGAAGATCGGCGCCCGCACCCTGGTCGCCGCCGGCTCCGTCGTCACGCCCGGCACCGAGATCCCGGGCGGCATGGTCGCGGCCGGCATCCCGGCCAAGCCGACGAAGCCGATCGAGGGCACCTCGTCGGAGCTCTGGATCGAGCAGAACCCGCCGTACTACCAGGAGCTCGCGCAGCGGCACCGCGTCGGAGCGCCCGAGGTGAAGGACCCGTCCTGACCGTCCGGGTCGAGGTCGACGGTCCGGTCGCCACCGTCGTCGTCGACCGGCCCGAGGCGCGCAACGCCGTCTAGGTCCTCGCCCGAGACGTCATACGAGTCGTGGTCTCTGGGCCACATTTCGTATGACGTCCCGCGGATCGTCAGTGCGACCCGGGCGGATCGTCCAGGCACAGGGCGACCACGCTCCCGACCCGGGCCAGCGCGAAGAGGTCGCGTTCGTAGGCGACCAGCCGCAGCCGGCCGTCGGGCCGGCGCACCAGAGCCGAGACCGGGGTGGCGTCATCGAAGCCGGTGGTCGAGCAGTCGTGGCGGTCGATCAGGCGCTGCACCTGACCGGACGGCCGACCGGTCGCCGCGAACGAACCGCCGCCCCCGTCGTACGCCGGAGTCCAGAGCCCGGACAGTACGACGAGGGACAGCGAGCCCGTTCGTAACACGAGGAGTGCCGCTCGCAGCCTGCGCGTCGGCATCGGGAGCCGGTGGGGCATCGGAACCTCCTCGTACGGTGCCTCCCGCGTCCTCCCCCCAGAGCGGACGCGGTCCTCCCACTCGGTCAACGACGCACTCTGCCCTGGGGTACGGCCCGGGGGTGCGGAAGGATGGGGACATGCCGCAGCCGAGCTCCTGGTTCTCCTCGCCCGCCGACGCCGCCACCCGGTTGGCGGAGGCCGGCTACCTCGCCGATGCGACGACCGCGACCACGGCGTACCTCGCCGGTGCGCTGGAGAAGCCGCTCCTCGTCGAGGGTCCGGCGGGAGTCGGCAAGACCGAGCTGGCCAAGGCGGTCGCGAAGGTGACGAACGCCGAGCTGGTGCGGCTGCAGTGCTACGAGGGACTCGACGAGGCGCGAGCGCTCTACGAGTGGAACTACAAGAAGCAGCTGCTGCGCATCCAGTCGTCGCAGGGCTCCGACCAGGAGTGGTCGGCGACGCACGACGACATCTTCACGGACGAGTTCCTGCTGACCCGGCCGCTGCTCACCGCCATCCGGCGCGAGGAGCTGACGGTGCTGCTGATCGACGAGGTCGACAAGACCGACGTCGAGGTCGAGGGGCTCCTGCTGGAGGTGCTGTCCGACTTCCAGGTGACGATCCCGGAGCTGGGCACGGTCTCCGCCGTACGCCGGCCCTTCGTGGTGCTCACGTCCAACGCGACCCGCGAGCTGTCGGAGGCCGTGAAGCGACGTTGCCTCTACCTGCACCTCGACTATCCGGACGCCGAGCGCGAGCGCGAGATCGTCACCTCGCAGGTGCCCGACCTCGAGGAGCGCGTCGCCGTACGCCTGGTCGAGACGATCTCGCGGCTGCGCGAGCTCGAGCTCAAGAAGGCGCCGTCGATCGCGGAGTCCGTCGACTGGGCGCGCACCCTGGTCGCACTGGAGATCGGCGAGCTGGACGAGAAGGCGATCGCCGACACGCTGGGCGTGGTGCTCAAGCACGCGTCCGACCAGGCGAAGGCCGTCAAGGAGCTCCGACTCCGGTCATGATTTCTGGACTCGTCGATCGTCACATCTCCTTCCTGGAGGCGCTGCGAGCCGCCGGGCTGTCGGTGTCGCTCGCCGAGGACCTCGACGCGATCGCCGCCCTGCAGGCACTGGACTGGGACGACCGGTCCGTCGTGCAGACGGCGTACGCCGCGACCCTGGTCAAGAAGCAGACCCAGCGGCCGACCTTCGACGCGCTCTTCGACGTCTACTTCCCGCGGATGGTGGGCGACGGTGTGGCGGGTCAGCGCGACGACGAGGACCCGACCGACAGCGCGGTCCGCGACAACGCCGAGGCGCTGGCGGCCTTCCGAGACGCCCTGGCCGATGCCCTCGCCGAGGGCGACCAGCAGGCGATGCTCGAGCTCGCCGCGGAGATGATCGCCCGGTTCGGCGCGATGCCGGGCCGTGGCCCGGGACTGTCGTCGTGGTCGGCGTACACGGCGATGCAGCGGGTCGCGCCCTCCGAGTTGGTCGACAGGATCGTCCAGGCGCTGATGGCCGAAGGCCGCCTCGACGACGAGGCGCGCCGCGAGGCTGGTCGCCGGGTGGGCGGCTTCACCGCGATGGTCGAGGCCGACGCCCGGCGCCGGATCGCGGAGGAGAAGGGGCCCGAGCACGTCGCCAACGTCGCGATCAAGCCCTCGATCGACCGGCTCGACTTCACCGCCGCCCGTCGATCCGACCTCGAGCAGATGCGCCGAGAGATCTACCCGCTCGCGCGCCGTCTCGCCACCCGGCTGACCCAGGAGCACCATGCGAAGCGACGGGGACCGCTCGACTTCCGGCGTACCGTCCGGGCCTCGATGTCCACGGGCGGCGTACCCCTCACCACCCACCACAAGCCGAAGCGGCCGCACCGCACCGAGCTCGTCGTGCTCTGCGACGTCAGCGGCTCGGTGGCTAACTTCGCGCAGTTCACGCTGCTGCTCGTCTATGCCCTGCGCGACCAGTTCGAGAAGGTCCGTGCGTTCACGTTCATCGACCACGTGCACGAGGTCACCGAGCACTTCGTGCCCGGCGCCGACCCCGCCGACGTACTCACCGAGCTCGCCGCCGCCACCTCGCACGCGGCGCTGTGGGGCCGCACCAACTACGGCCGGGCACTGCTGAAGTTCGAGGAGAACCACGGCGACGCGCTCGGCCCCAAGTCGTCGTTGCTGATCCTCGGCGATGCGCGCTCCAACTACAGCGACCTCAACCTCGACGTGCTCAAGCGGCTGGCCGGCGAGGCCCGGCACGCGTGGTGGCTCAACCCCGAGCACCGGCGGCACTGGGACACCGGTGACTCCGCGGCGACGAAGTACGGCGAGGTCGTGCCGATGGTGGAGTGCCGCAACCTCACCCAGCTCGGGGAGTTCGTGCACGACATCCTGTGAGGGCGAGGTCCGAGGACGGGCTCGCCGAGCACGCGTTCACGCGGGAGCGATGCCCATCTTCTTGGAGATGCGTGCGAGTTCTGTCTCGTCCGAGGCACCCTGGAAGTCGTAGCGGGGCGTGTACGGCGCTTCGAGGGACTCGATCTCGTCGGCCGTGAGCTCGAGGTCGAGCGATGCCACGGCGTCCTCGATCTGGGAAGGCTTGGTTGCGCCGACCAGTGGTGCGGTGACGACAGGGCTCGAACGGAGCCAGGCAAGCGCGACCTGGGCCTTGCTCACCCCGTGGTGGGAGGCGACGACGCCGACGGCCTCGATGATGGCCCGGTCGGACGCCTCTTGGGTGTAGAGCATGTCGGCGTACGCGGCGTCGTTGCTGGAGGACCTGTCGGTGACGGCGCCGTTGGCACGGGCGAGGCGGCCGCGAGCCAGCGGGCTCCACGGGATCGTGCCGATGCCTTCGTCGGTGCACAGCGGGAGCATCTCGCGCTCCTCCTCGCGGGCCAGGAGGTTGTAGTGGTTCTGCATCGAAACGAACCGCGCCCAGCCGTGGTGGCGCTGGAGGTGCAGCGCCTTGCTGAACTCCCACGCGTGCATCGACGACGCTCCCAGGTAGCGGACCTTGCCGGCCTTGACGAGGTCGTGCAGCGCTTCGAGGGTCTCCTCGAGCGGCGTCGAGGTGTCCATGCGGTGGATCTGGTAGAGGTCGATGTAGTCGGTGCGGAGGCGGGCCAGGCTGTGGTCGACCTCGGTCATGATCGCCTTCCGCGACAATCCCTTGCCGTTCGGGCCGGGGCGCATCGGGTGGCGCAGCTTGGTGGCGATGACGACGTCGTCGCGGTCGGCGAAGTCCGTCAGTGCACGTCCGAGAATCTCCTCGCTCGAGCCTTGGGAGTACATGTTGGCGGTGTCGAAGAAGTTGATACCGGCGTCCAGGGCCTGCTTGATGAGCGGTCGGCTCTCGGCTTCGTTCAGCGACCACACCGGGTGGCCGCGATCGGGCTCGCCGTACGTCATCGCCCCGATGGCGATGGGCGAGACATCGAGTCCGGTGGTGCCGAGCTTGATGTAGTGCATGGTGGTCCCTTAGCGTAGGTGGAGAAGTCTCCAGTTACAGTAGTGGAGAACTCTCCACTTATCAAGGAGGTCGTCGTTGGTCCGTTCGGATGCTCGGGAGAACCGAGCCCGCATCCTCGAGGCTGCGCGTGACGCCCTCGACGAGGACGGAACAACGTCGATGAACCAGATCGCGCAGCGCGCCGGCGTGGGTGCGGGGACGCTCTACCGGAACTTCCCGACGCGCGAGGCTCTCGTGCTCGCCGTCTACCGCCACGAGGTCGACCGGTTGGTCGACTCCGTGCCGCGACTCCTCACCGAGCTGCCTCCGGTGGACGCGCTGCGCACCTGGACGTTGGACCTGGTCGAGGCGATGCGCCGCAAGCACGGCCTGGGCGACGCTCTCACCCCCAGTGCGCACCTGTCGATCACCGAACAGACCTACGGCCCGGTCGTCGGCGCCATCTCCGATCTGTTGGACGCGGGCGAGCGGACCGGCAGCATCCGCGGTGATGTCGACCCGGGTGACTTCCTCCAGCTGACAGGTGCACTGTGGCGGGCGCCCGCGACACCAGTGGATCGAGCGCCCCGTCTGCTCGAGCTGATCCTCGACGGACTCGCGGCCCCGTCGCGGCACTGAGCTCGATCCTCCGGACGTCACCGGCGCACGATCTGGAAGAACTGGCTGGTCACCTCCGTCGCCGTTCGCCCATCTTCGAGGAAGCCCCGGTCGTGCAGACCGGCGACCTCGCGGGTCAGCGACGGGTCGGCGGAGGCATCGACCGCGGCAGCGCCGTCGATGTAGTGCCCGTAGGCGTGCTTGGCCTCGACCTCCGGGCGACCGCCGTCATCGAAGGTGACCGTCGTCTGCTCGCGGATGTCCGGGTTGTCGGCCCCGTCGAGCAGGGGTACGACGTCGCCGCGATGCTCGAGCGAGAGCACGTGGACGCCATCGGGGAAGCCGTCGAGCTGCGCGGTCGGCGACCCGGCCGTGACCACGTCGGTGATCGCGAAGCCCGTGTCCCTGCTGGCCAGTGCCGCTGCCTCCATCCCGCCGAGGGAGTGCCCGACGAGCAGCACGGGTTCGTGCCGTCCGATGCCTGCCTGCCGCATCGCGTCCAGGATGCCGCGCTGGTACGCCGTCTCCTGGCCCGCCGCCGAGCGCAGGTCGCTGCCCAGGTCGCGGACGTCGCCGTCCTGGGTCCAGGGAAGCGTGGCCAGGTCGTCGGTGCCCGGGATGTAGACGACGTGCCTCGCCCGGTCGGTGCCCGGGTCGAGCGACTGCACCTCGATTGTGCCGTTGTCGGCAGAGTCCGGGTCGGGTGACAGCCCCGCCACCTCTGACAGGTGTTCGACCAGCGCCTCGATGGAGCCCGGCTGCCGGTGGTCGGCCGGGACGCCGAGGTCCGGCCGCCGGGTCGTGACCGCCGTCCCGTCATCGTACGGCGTCGCGAGGAGCGCCGTCGCCGTGCGGTTGTCGGGCACCACGAACGGGAGGGGTGCCAGCCCCGTGAAGAGGCCGCCGCCGGCGTTGGCGGCGTGCTGCACGAAGCCGGGGTGGTGGACGATCCAGCTCTCGGCCGCGATGCCGAGCCGGTCGCGCGCGTCCGGTGGCATCGCGATCAGGCCGACGGCCGCCGCCGGCCCGACGAGTCGGACCGCGCCACCGGCGGCCAGCCCCAGCCGCCAGTCGACCACCTCCAGGGCGAGGTGGGCCGCGTCGTCGCTCGCCGCCAACATCGCCACCGCTGCCCGGACGAGCACAGCGTCGGCCTCCCAGCCGGCCGATCCGGGCAGCAGGCCGAGCGGTCCCGTGGTCGCGGCCAGCAGTGCGGCCTCGGCGAGGGCGAAGGTCGGCGGTGACAGCAGTGCCGTCGACGCGAGGTCCGGGTCCATCAGTGCCCGGAAGCCGTCGCCGGCCCACGCCCGCAGCTCGTCACCGGTCTGGTCGAAGGCTGCCGCGAGTGCGCGCACGGCGGCGTACATCGCCTCGATCCCGGCCGCGCCGCCGACGACGCCGGTGATCTCCGCCCCCGTCACAGCAGGCTCCGCAGCTTGTCTGCTGCGCCCGCGACGGCCCCACCCACAGCGGTGAGGGAGTCGACCGCGCCGGCATGTCGCTCCAGCGCATCGGCGGCCTCGTCGTGCAGGTCCGCGGTCGCCGCCAGGGTGGTCAGGCGGACCGCCAGGTGGGTGCGCATCGCCTCCGCGGATCGGCCCTGCCAGGGCACGTCGTCGGCTCGGCGCCGCAACGCGGCGCCCTCGGCCCGGATCTCCTCGGCGCGCTCGCGCATCCGTCGCGCGAGGTGTCGGATGCCGCTCGTGTCGGTGAACATGTGGTCCCCCTTCGTCGCGACCCGTCCGGGTCGCCACGGAGAGGCTCGCCGGTGCCCGGCTGTGGAGAAACCTCAGCGATCGAGGGCTGTGGAGAGCCGCTCGAGAGCGTCCTCGATCTCGCTGCCCGGGCCGGCGAAGCTGAGCCGGATGAACCGTCCGCCGTCGACGGTGTCGAAGTCGATGCCGGGGGCGACGGCGACGCCGGCGGTGCTCAACAGGTGGTGGGCGAACGCCATCGTGTCATCGGTGAGGTGGCCGACGTCGGCGTACACGTAGAACGCGCCGTCGGCCGGCGCGAGCTCGGTGATGCCGAGCCTGGGCAGCCCCTCGAGCAGGATCCGGCGGTTGTCGGCGTACCGCGCGACGTGGCCGTCGAGCTCGGCGTACGACGCGTCGTCGAAGGCAGCGAGGCAGGCGCGCTGCGCGATCACCGGCGGACAGATCGTGAAGTTGCCCGTGAGCACGTCGACCGCGCGTTGCAGCCGCTCGGGGACCAGCATCCAGCCGATCCGCCAGCCGGTCATGGAGAAGTACTTGGAGAAGCTCGAGAAGACGACCGCCTCGCGGCTGGTCTCCCAGGAGCTGCGGGCGATATGCGCTCCACCGTTCGAGAGTGGGGCGTACTCGATGCCGTGGTAGATCTCGTCGGAGATCAGCTGGATCTGCTGCTGCTCGCAGTACGCCGCGAGCGCGGCCAGCTCGCTCGGCAGCAGCATCGTGCCGGTGGGGTTGGCCGGGCTGGCGACCACGAGCCCCTTGATGTCGTCCAGCTCTGCGAGTTGCTCCACGGTCGGCTGGAAGCGGGTCTCGGGGCCGGTCGGGATCTCGACCACCTCACAGCCGAGCGCCGTGAGGACGTTGCGGTAGCAGGGGTAGCCCGGGCGGGCCATCGCCACCCGGTCGCCGACCTCGAACGCCGCCAGGAACGCCAGCAGGAAGCCACCGCTGCTCCCGGTCGTCACCACGACCTGGGCGGCTGTGACCTCGATCCCGTGCGCGCGCTTGTGGTGCCGGGCGATCGCCTCGCGGAGCTCGAGGATGCCGGCCGCCGGTGTGTAGCCCAGCGGGTCACCCGAGTCGAGCAGCCGCTTCGCCTCCTCGCGTACCGGCCCCGGCGCCCCCGTCATCGGCTGCCCGGCCAGCAGGTTGATCATGTCGCCGTGGGTGCGCTGTCGTGCCGCCGACGCCGCCAGCAGGTCCATCACGTGGAACGGCGGCACGTTGGCGCGTGACGCCACCTGGAAGCGGTCGGTCATGGAGCGAGGGTACGGCGCCTGTCCGGTGGTCGAGCTTGTCGAGACCCCCGGAGCTAAGACAGGCGGTCGGGGTGCGGGGGTCTCGACGACGCTCGGCGCTGGCGCGCCTCCCTGCTCGACCAACGGTGGGGCTACCCGAGTTGGGCAGCGGCGTGCCTTCCAGCTCTCCGCCCGAAGAACGACCCCTCACCCAGCTGGGTGCCGGAGCAGTAGCCCTTGCCGTCCTGGGCGAGGTTCGACGCGCAGGCGCCGGCGGCGTACAGGCCCGGGATCACGGATCCGTCCGCCCGCTGCGCCTCACCGTCGACCGACACCCGGATGCCCCCGAGCGTGAAGCCGGCGTAGATCGCCTTGCCGAGCCGCAGGTCGAAGACCGCCCACGGTCCGGTGCCCTGCGGCGCCAGCCACTCGGCGCCCTTGTGGAAGTCGAGGTCTTCGCCAGCGGCCGCCATCTTGTTGTAGCGCTCCAGCGTCGCCGCGACCGACCCCTCAGGCAGGGACAGCGCAGACTCGAGCTCCGCGATCGTCTCGAAGCCGTCGATCAGCGGCACCAGCGGGAACTTCGGGTACTCCACGTGCTCGCTGTCGACGATGAGGTACGCCGTGTGGTCCGACTGCTCCATCACGAACTGCGAGGTCCGCGAGTGGTAGCAGTCCTCGCTCACGAACCGCTCGCCCTGCGCGTTCACGATGAACCCGGTCATCAGGGCCGACGGCGGGTAGAACGGCGCCGTGATGAACGGCTCCTCCATGTGCTTGAGCTCGGCGCCGGCCGACGCGCCGAGGCGGATGCCGAGGCCGTCGTCGTACGTCGAGCCGAGCGTGAACGGCTTCTCCGCAAGCGAGGGCGTGTACGCCGCGACCATGTCCGGGTTCATCACGAAGCCACCGGCGGCGACTACCACGGCCGACGCGGCGATCGCGCCGTGCTCGTCGAAGGACCGCCAGCCCAGACCGACCACGGCCCCGTCGGCGGACACCACCAGGTTGGTCGCGCCGGTCTCGTAGCGGACCTCGACCCCGGCCTCCTCGACCCGCGCGCGGAGCAGGTCCATCACCATCTTGGTGCCCTCTGTGTCGCCGGGCACCGGCACTTTATGTCCCCGCGGGGCGGGCACCGCCTGCTCCCGATAAGGCCAGACCTTCTCGTTGCCGGTGAACATCAGCCCCTGGGTGCCGGGCTGGATCACCGCCTTCTCCGGGTAGTAGGAGCGCTCGAACTCGAATCCCAGCGCCTCCAGCCAGTCGAAGTGCTCGACCGACTCGTCGCAGTACACGCGGATCTTGTCGTGCTCGGGCTCCTTGGAGACGGCGACGAGGTACTTGTACATCTCGTCGGCCGAGTCCTCGTGCCCGGTCGCGACCTGCACCGCCGTGCCGCCGCCGAGGTAGAAGTGGCCGCCGGACATCGATGACGTGCCGCCGTGCACGGCCGCGCGCTCCAGCAGCAGCACGCGCGAACCGGCCCGGGCGGCCTCGAGGGCAGCGCAGCCGCCGGCGATGCCGAAGCCGACCACGACGACGTCGTATCGCTCGGCATCCTCCGGCAGAGCGGAGGCGGGGAGGACATCGGGGATCGCGGTGCCGGGTGAGCTCATGACCCAAATCTAGAACAAGTTCCAGTTGCGTGGGATGCTGTCGGGTGTGCTCACGCTCATAGACGCGGAC
Organism: Nocardioides endophyticus; assembly: GCF_039543845.1. Classification (NCBI taxonomy): domain Bacteria; kingdom Bacillati; phylum Actinomycetota; class Actinomycetes; order Propionibacteriales; family Nocardioidaceae; genus Nocardioides; species Nocardioides endophyticus. Next base: position 191,724 of record NZ_BAABKN010000004.1, read on the forward strand.
GGACGCATGCACGAGATCCCGACCTGGGCGGGGTACGCCGAGGCCGATGCGCTCACTGCGGCCACCGGCTGGAAGCTCCGAAGCGCCGGATTGTGCAAGGACGACGTGTGCGTGCCGCTCTTCGGTCGCAACGTCACCTCGCCCGCGGACCCTGGGCTGATCGACCTCGACGCCTGGGCGGCCGCGCTGGGGCTGCTGGTCGCCCACGACGCCGACCATGACATCTCCTCGCTGATGCCGTCGGCCGGGTGGCACCGGATGGCAGCGATGTCCGGCAAGGCGCCGGCGCTCGACCTCGCCGACGTCGACGGCAACCCCCTCTCCTTCGGTGACCTCTCCGGCAGTAAGCGGGTCCTGGTCACCTGGGCGTCGTGGTGCGGCTGCCGGCACGAGCTCGGCGGCTGGCAGGCGCTCCAGGACGAGCTCGCCGATGCGGGCGTGAAGCTCTTCTCGGTCGCGCTCGACGCCGATCCGGAGGATGCCCGGCCGTGGATCGAGGCGGCGTCCCCGTCGTACCCCGTCGCGATCGACTCGGCCCACGTCACCGCCGAGCGGTTCGGGATCACCAACGTCCCGTCGGTGGTGTGGGTCGACGAGGACGACAACATCGTCAAGCCGCCCACGATCGCGCCGGGGGACAACCAGTTCGCCGAGTTCACCCAGATCGACGCGGAGCAGCACCACGACCTGCTCCGCGCCTGGGTGCGCGACGGCGTACTGCCCGAGTGCACCAGCGCCGAGGCTCCGGAGCGGACCGACGACGAGCTGCTGGCGCTGGCCCACCGGCGGATCGCAGGCCACCACCAGCGGGCCGGGCGCACCGACGCTGCCAGGCGGCAGCTGGCCGTCGCCCTGGACCTCGCGCCGTGGGACTGGACCGTACGTCGCGGGGGGATCGCGATGACCGGAGGTGACCCGTTCCTCGGTGAGGAGTTCACCTCGTTCTGGGAGAAGTGGGACGCGTCGGGCCGTCCGGGGTACACGCCGACCACCTGATGTCGGCGGCGGCGGCACCTGGCATCCGCACCGATAGACTGCGTCTCCGCCGCCCCGACGAACGCCGAGGTGACCTGTGTCTTTCGACGTCCACGAGCTCGACACGTTCGTGCTCGTGGGGTCCGCCGTCACGCTGCTGGCGATCCTCGCGGTCCGGCTCTCGTCGCGCGCCGGGCTCCCCAGCCTGCTGATCTACCTGCTGATGGGCGTTGCCCTGGGCGAGCAGGGTCTCGGCATCGAGTTCGAGGACGCCGAGCTGGCGCACGCACTGGGGTTCGCCGCACTCGCGATCATCCTCGCCGAGGGTGGTCTCACGACCAGCTGGCGCGAGATGCGGTCCTCGATCCGGCTCGGCATCTCGTTGGCGACCATCGGCGTGGCGGTGTCGGTGACGGTCGTCGCGATCGGCGCCCACTTCGTGCTCGGACTCCCGTGGGAGCTGGCCCTGCTGCTCGGCGCGGTGACCTCGCCGACCGACGCCGCGGCCGTCTTCTCGGTGCTGCGGGTCGTGCCCCTGCCCAAGAAGCTCACCGGGTCACTCGAGGCGGAGTCGGGCCTCAACGATGCGCCGACGGTCGTGCTCGTGACGCTCGTGGCCTCCGGCGCCGTCGACGAGCACGGGCCGCTGGCTCTCTTCGGCATCATCAGCTACGAGCTGGCGGCGGGCACCGCGATCGGTCTGGCCGCCGGCTTCGGCGGCGCCTGGCTGATGCGCCGAGCGGCGCTGCCGTCGTCCGGTCTCTACCCGCTGGCCGTGCTCTCGCTCGCGTTCCTGGGGTACGGCGTCGCGACGTCGATCCACGCGTCCGGGTTCGCCGCCGTCTACGTGTCGGCCCTGGTGCTCGGCAACATGGAGCTGCCGCACCGGGCGGCCACCCGCTCCTTCGCCGAAGGCGTCGCTTGGCTTGCGCAGATCGGGCTGTTCGTGATGCTCGGGCTGCTCCTCTCGCCAGGCCGGATCTCGTGGGAGACCGTCGGGCTCGCCGTGCTCGCCGGCCTCATCCTGACCTTCATCGCCCGCCCGCTCTCAGTGTTGTTCAGCGCGGTCGTGCAGCCGATGCCGTGGCGCGAGCTCGGCTTCATCTCCTGGGCCGGGCTGCGCGGCGCCGTGCCGATCGTGCTGATGACGATCCCGCTGGCCGAGGGGATCGACCAGTCGGAGCGGCTCTTCGACATCGTCTTCGTGATGGTGGTGATCTACACCCTGCTGACCGGGCCGACGCTGCCGCACGTCGCCCGCGTGCTCAAGGTGGCCCGACCCTCGGAGCCGCGCGGGCTCGAGGTCGAGGCCGCGCCCCTCGAACGCATCGCCGCCGACCTGCTCCAGGTGACCATCAGCCCGGTGTCGCAGATGCACGGCGTCGAGGTCGGCGAGCTGCGGCTCCCGCAGGGGTCGTCGGTGTCGATGGTGATCCGCGACGGCCGGACGATCATCCCCGAGCACCGCACCGTGCTGCGGCACGGCGACGACCTGCTGGTGGTCACACCTCGCAAGCTGCGGGAGAAGACCGAGGAGAGGTTGCGCCAGGTGAGTGCGCACGGGCGGCTCGCCCAGTGGCTCGGTGAGCGCGAGCGGCGTACGCACTGAGCGTCAGGTGACCGGCGGGCTGCAGATCTCGGCGTCGTCCTCGGCGACGAAGGAGCGCTGCCCCTCCGACAGGTCACGGAACCTGTCCCCGACGATGACCGTGACCCCGACGCCCGGTCCGTCGCGACGCTCGACCTTGACGTCGTCGCCGAAGTAGGTGGCGAGCAGCTGGACGTCGGGGCTCTCGGGGGTGGGGGTCCAGATCTCGACGTCGTCCACCTTGGCGGACGCCGCGTTGCCGGCCTGACCCGCGGCGAAGCCGGCGTCCTTCAGCAGCTGCATGGTCCGGCCGGCGAGGCCTTCGCGCTGGCTGGCGTTGTAGACGCTCACGGTGACCTGCTGGGGATAGACCTTGCTGCCGGCTGCGATCGGGGTGTCGACGCAGATCGGGCTGTCGACCTTGGCCGGAAGCGGCTTCATCGTGGCGTGCCAGCCCCACGCGGCCGCGATCATCAGCAGCGCGCCCAGCGCCACGAGGGTGATCGTCGTCCGCATGGCCTGGGTCATCAGCCCTCCATCGTGTGCACCCGGGCGTGCAGGATGTTGCGCTGTTGCAGGGCGGCGCGGAGCGCGCGGTGGAGCCCATCCTCCAGGTAGTACTCGCCCTGCCACTCGACGACGTGCGCGAAGAGGTCGCCGTAGAAAGTCGAGTCCTCGTCGAGGAGGGCGGCGAGCTGGAGGGTGTCCTTGGTGGTGACCAGCTGGTCGAGCCGGATCTGGCGGGGCGGCACAGCGGCCCAGCCCCGGGACGACAGCCCGTGGTCCGGGTAGGGCTTCCCGACGCCCACACGCTTGAAGATCACGTCGCGACTATAACGACGACGCCAGGGCTGGAGCGGTGCCGCCGCCGGAGCCCGCCGTCTGCAGGCGGGCTCCGGCGGTGCGGGAGTCGGGCTCAGGCCGTCCAGCGGATCGCGTCGTCGATGGTGTCGGCCAGGGCGTGTACGCCGCGCAGGTCCCTCCGCTCCACCATCAGGCTGGTGAGTGCGGCCGAGTGGCGCATCCGCAGCAGGGCGCGCTGCTCGGCAACGCGGTCGATCGGGACTTCGGGGGTGATCTGCTCGTCCATCGGTGCCTCCGGATCAGGTGTGTTGATCAGTTCGTTTGTTCGGCCGCCGGTGGAGGGGACGGCCTTCTGAGGACAAGGTTGGATCGTTCACATCGCCGGGAGGTTGACCCCGCGTTACAAGCAGGTCAAACGTTCGGCTGTGCTCGCGGGCACAACTGGAATACGTTCTAGTTTTGTGGACGACATCACCGCGATCAGCCAGCTGAAGTACCGCTATCTCCGCACCCTGGACACCAAGCAGTGGGACGAGTTCGCCGACTGCTTCATCCCCGAGACGACCGGCGACTACAACGGTCTGATCTTCGACAACCGGGACGCGCTGGTCTCCTACATGAAGGAGAACCTCGGCGAGGGCATGCTGACCATGCACCAGGTCCATCACCCCGAGATCGCGGTCGAGGGCGACACCGCGACCGCCCGGTGGTACCTCCAGGACAAGGTCATCGTCCCGGCCTTCCAGTTCATGCTCGAGGGCGCAGCCTTCTACTCCGACCGCTACGTGCGTACGCCGGAGGGCTGGCGGGTCGCCCACACCGGCTACCGCCGTACGTTCGAGGTGACCTACAACCTCGCCGACCTGCCCGGCACCAAGGTCAAGGGTCCGGGCGAGCACACCCATGTGTGAGCGAGGACGTGCCGGCGGCTGGTTGCTGGTGGTCCGGGGTGCTTGCCGTTTCATCAAGGGATGAAGGCCGACCGGCACTCCCCATGGCCTGCACGCCGTGGGGAGTGCATGTTCACCTTCATCCCTTGATGAAACGGCGGTTGGTGAGGCTGCAACAGATGAAGCGGCGATCACCGCCGCACCCACCGCCCGCACCTACAAGCTTGGCTCGCTCCACGCCATCTGCACGACCTCGACACCGCGGTCGCGCGAGATCAGGCGGCCACGGCCGGGCGGGGCGGGCTGCGGCTTCTGGTTGCCGAGCAGGAACCCCTCGTCGGGGCTGCCGGAGAGCAGGAGCCCCGGCATGGCCAGGTCGCGCAGTGACTGGATGACCGGCTCGTAGAGCGCTCGCGAGGCGCCACCCGACCTGCGCGCCACGACGACGTGCAGCCCGACGTCGCGGGCCTGCGCCAGCAGCGGAGCCAGCGCGTGCGCCGGTGAGCCCTGCTGGGTCGCGACCAGGTCGTAGTCGTCGATCAGCACGTACACCTCGGCACCTGTCCACCACGACCGGTTGCGCAGCTGCTCGGGCGTCACGTCGGGGCCGGGGATCCGGCCCTCGAGGTACGTCGCGAGGTCGGTCAGCCCCGGCTGCGCCTGGGTGACGGACGTCAGGTAGTTGAGCAGGTACTCGTCCGGCACCTCGCCGAGCAGCGAGCGCCGGTAGTCGACGACCACCAGCTGGGCCTCCGCCGGCGTACGGGTCCGCATGATCTCCCGGGCGTACGCCCGCAGCACGGCGCTCTTGCCGGACTGTCCGTCACCGAAGATCAGCAGGTGCGGCTCGGTCTCGACGTCGAGACCGATCGGGCCGAGGTCCTTCTCGTTGATCCCGAGCAGCAGCTCGCGCGGTCCTGCCGACGCTGCTCCGAGGGCGCGTACGTCGTCGAGCGCGATCCGCTCCGGCAGCAGCCGGAGCTTCGGCCCGGTCGGCCCGGTCCAGGCGGCGTTGACCTGCTTGATCAGGTTCTCGACGCCGTCGCCGAGCGTGTCGGCGTCGCCGACCCCGTCGATCCGGGGCAGCGCCGCGAGGAAGTGCAGCTTGCCCTGCACCAGCCCGCGCCCCGGTCGCCCGGCAGGCACCAGCGCGGCCACCTTGCGATCGATCTCGGAGTCCATCGGGTCGCCCAGCCGTAGCTCGAGACGGGTGCCGAAGAGGTCGCGCATCGCGGCTCGGAAGTCGGCCCAGCGCGCGGCCCCGACGACGACGTGCAGGCCGAAGGTCAGACCCCGCGTCGCGAGCTGCTGGATCTCGGCCTCGAGGTCGTCGAAGTCCGCGCGCAGGGTGCTCCAGCCGTCGACGACGAGGAACACGTCGCCGTACCCGTCGTCCGCCCGCCCGGCTGCCCGGCGGGCGCGGTAGGTCTCGATGGAGTCGATCCCGTTCGCCCGGAAGTAGGCCTCGCGGCGGTCGACGATCCCCTGCACCTCGGCGAAGATCCGGCGTACGACGTCGGGCTCGGCGCGCGTGCCCACGCCGGCTACGTGCGGCAGGTTGACGAACGGCGAGAACGTGCCACCACCGAAGTCGAGGACGAAGAACTGCGACTCCAGCGGTGTCGTCGTCAGCGACATGCTGGCGACGATCGTGCGGAGCGCGGTGCTCTTGCCGCTCCGCGGGCCGCCGACGACCGCGACATGGCCGCCGGCTCCGCTGAGGTCGATGGTGAGGGTGTCGCGGCGCTGCTCGCGCGGCCGGTCGACGGTGCCGAGCGGCACCACGAGCCCGCCGAGCCGACGCCAGTCGCCGGAGACCAGCCCGAGCCGGCCGTCGGCGGTGAGGTCGGCCATCAGGTCGTCGAGAGTGTCGGGGCGGTCCAGCGGCGGCAGCCAGACCTGGTGGGCCGGGGTCCCCTGTCCCTCCATGTGGCGTACGGCGATCGCGAAGAGCGACTCGCTGTCGCCGGCTGCGGGCTCGACGGCGACCGGCTCCACATCTGCCTCGGGCAGGTCGAGGTTCTGCACCTCCGAGATCGTGAAGGGCAGGATGCCGCGGACGTGGCCGCCCTCGTCTCGGCGTACCTGCACCTGCGTCGGCGGGCCTGAGACGTACGCCGACTTGAACCGCAGCATCGTCGACGGGTCGGGCTTGAGGTAGCCGAGGCCGGGGTCGGCGGGCAGCTCGTAGGCGTCGGGTACGCCGAGCACCGAGCGCGACTCGGTGGCGCTGAACGTGCGCAGCCCGACCCGGTAGGAGAGGTGGGACTCGAGACCCCGAAGCCGCCCCTCCTCGAGACGTTGGGAGGCGAGCAGCAGGTGCAGCCCGAGCGAGCGGCCGAGGCGGCCGATCGCGACGAAGAGGTCGATGAACTCGGGCTTCGCCGAGAGCATCTCCGAGAACTCGTCGACGACGACGAAGAGCGACGGCATCGGTGTGAGGTCCTCGCCGGACGACCGCGCCTTCTCGTAGTCGCGGATCGAGGCGAAGTTGCCCGCGTCGCGCAGCAGCTCCTGCCGGCGCACCATCTCGCCGGACAGGGCGTCCTGCATGCGGTCCACCAGCGTGAGCTCCTGCTCCAGGTTGGTGATCACCGCCGAGACGTGCGGCATCGTGGTCATGCCGGCGAACGTGGCGCCGCCCTTGAAGTCGACCAGCACCATGTTGAGCTGCTCGGGGGAGTGGGTCATCGCGAGCCCCAGCACCAGCGTGCGCAGGAACTCCGACTTGCCGGACCCGGTCGCGCCGATGACCAGACCGTGCGGGCCCATGCCCTGCTGGGCCGACTCCTTGATGTCGAGGTGCACGACCGCGCCGCCCTCGCCGAGCCCGATCGGGACGCGCAGCCGGTCGCGGGCCGGTCGCGGACGCCAGGCCCGGGCCGGGTCGAACGTGTGCACGTCGCCGAGTGCCAACAGCTCCATGAAGTCGGTCGGGGCGGCGATCTCGCCGCCGGACTCCACGGCCCCGGCGACGGTGTGCAGCGGAGTGAGCCGACGCGCGAACGCCTCGGCGGTCGCGATCGGGCAGGCGTCCGCCTTGGCCCGGATCGGCTCCTCGCGCAGCCGCAGCGCGTGGATCTGGTGCCGGCCGTGCGAGTCCTGGTGGCCGTCGTCGTCGAACTGGATGCGCAGCCGGGTGGGGTCCTCGAGCTCGTCCCACCGGGTCGGCAAGTCGATCAGGGTGACGCCGTGCAGGCCGTCGGGGGGTACGACGTGGTTGCCGGGCGGCAGCTCGCCGCCGTCGATCACGAGCAGCAGGTGGGGCGTCGCCGGCCGCTCGGCGGCACCGAACCGCGGCCGGTCGGCGAGGTCCTCCGGAAGCAGCCCCGCGAGGTCGGCCAGTGACGTGGACACCATCCGCATCGGGCCGACGGCGTCGGACTGCCGGCTGCTCTGGGCGTGGGGGAGCCACTTCACCCAGTCCCAGTGGGCGAGGTTCTGCTCCGAGCTGAGCACGGCGACGACGAGGTGCTCGGGGGCGTGGAAGGCGGTGGCCGAGCAGATCAGCGACCGCGCGAGGGAGCGGGCCGGCTCCTCGGGCCCGCAGACCTCGACCCGGTCGAAGGCGCGCAGGTCGATCGACGCCGGCAGGTCCGGCTGCAGGCGGTGTACGACGAGGAGCCGGTGCAGCGCCGAAGCCGCGGCCGGGTCGACCTGGTCGATGGGCGTGCTCTCGGGTGGCACCAGCTCGAGCGCGAGCGGCTGCGCGCAGACGCCGTACCGCGCGTGGAGGAAGCCGGGGTCGGCCGTCCCGTGCTCCCAGACGCGGGACCGCTCGTCGGCGAGGGCCGGCAGCGCGGCCGGATCGGGGTGGTGCCAGGTGAGAGCCCGACGCTGCTGGTCGGCGGCCTCACGGGCGACCTTGCGGACGTTGGCGAGGTAGCGGAGGTACTCCGTGCGGGATCCGGTCACCTGCTGCGCCCGCTGCTTACGCTGCCGGTCGAGCTGGACGATGATGAAGCCGACCGTCGCGAAGAGGAACATGCCGGCGGCGATCAGGCCGCGGCCGCCGTTGGTCTTGCCCATGGTGGCGACCAGCACGATCGACCCGAGACTGCCGAGCATCGGGATCGCGTTCATCAGCACGCCGCTGGCGCCCTCGTTGGGCTCGATCTGCGGTGGCGGCTGGAGCACGAGCTGTCCGGTCGGCATCTCCGGCGCATCCATCCGCGTGCCGCGCAGCGTCGTCGTCAACGCATTCCCTCCTGCGCTTCCCCAGTTCTAGTGGCCGAGTCCAGCGGCCGAGCCCCCGTCGGCCCAGCTGTCCACGGGGCAACTACCCCTCCTGGGCACGGTTGACGCCTCCCATGGCTGGGGAAGGTGGACGACGTGACGACGAACGCGGCCGCCGACCTGGCGTTGAGCGTGCACGGACCGGTCGGGGTGCTCGACCTGGTCGTGCCCTCCTGCGCGGCTGCCGTCGACGTCGCGGAGGTCTACGCCCGGCAGGCCGGCCTCACCACGGTCCCCGTGCTGTGCACGAGGGTGGGGGCGGTGCTGCCGCCCGACCTGCCGCTGTCGCGGGCCGGTGTCCGGCCCGGCGACGTGCTGGTCGCGACGATCGACGTCATCCCGGCGGCGGGTCGCAGACACCGGGCCGCGGAGCCGGACCCAGCGCCCCGGCGTACTGACACGGCGGCGACGGTGGTCGCCGTCGTCGCGGCCGCGTGCGCGGTGGCGGCCGGCTGGCTTGCCGCCACGTCCGGCACGGACCGTCTCCGGTTCGCCACGGTCGTCGTGCTGGTGGCGGCGAGCGTGCTCGGGGTGCTTCCGGTCGGCAGGTACGCCGGGCAACGCGCGATCGCCGCCCCTGCGTTCGCGGGCGCCGCTGCGCTCGCGATCGCGTGGGACTCGCAGGCCGAGCGGATGCCGATGATCCTCGGGCTCTGTGTGCTGGTTGCCGCACTGAGCGCCGCGGTCGCCCGGTCGCTCGGACGCGAGGCCGACGAGGCGCTCCAGGTGTGGATCGTCGCCGGCTCCCTGCTCTTCGGCCTGACGTGGCTGTGCACTCTCGCGGGTGCTCCGCCTCGGCTCACCTGGTCGCTCCTCCTGATGCTCGCCGTCCTCGCGGCCCGGGTCGTGCCCGGCCTGGTGGTCGACGTACCCGACCAGTTCCTGATCGATCTCGAGCGTCTCGCCGTCACGGCGTGGTCGGCCCGCGAGCCGACGACCGGGAAGCGTGGTCGCTCCGTCGTCCCGCGCAGCGCCGTCTCGGCCGTCGCCGGCCAGGGCACCCGCATGCTCACCGCGGCCGCCGCCGCGGTCGCCGTCGTCGCGGTCGTCTCCGCGCCGTTGCTGCTCTCCACCGCCACCCTGCGGGTGGACCGGATCGGTGCGCGCTGCCTGGTCGGCTTCGCCGGAGCGGCCCTCCTGCTGGCGGCGCGCAGCTATCGCCACCGCGGCGCAGGCGCCCTGCTACGTACGGCGGGGCTCGGCTGCTGGCTGGTGCTGCTGGTCGCGCTGCTGGGTCTGACGGGCGAGGCGGCCGTGCGTGCCTTGACGATCGGGGCCGTGCTACTGGGCGTCGCGCTGGTCATCGTGGCCGTCGCCACCGGGCGGGGGTGGCGCTCGGCATGGTGGTCGCGACGTGCCGAGGTGGCCGAGGGACTCTGCGGCGCACTGGTCGTCGCGTCCGTGGTCGTGTCGGCCGGATGGTTCCGAGACGTGTGGGAGATGGCCAGCACGTGGAACCTCGGGTCGTGAGCTGTGGATTCAGGTTTAGCCCACAAGGCCCCGGGTAATCGACGTCTGTCCGGCTCGGAAACACGGACCGAGCTGATCTTCATCACGGCACGAAATCAGTCTCGAGCGGCCTGACGCCGCCACGGGGGAAGGAGTTGGCGCTATGTCTGGCGCAGCAGAGATGGGACAGGGTGAGGGCACACTCACCCGAGCCGCCGGCCTGGTGGCCGAGGCCAAGCAGGACTTCGACAGCCTGAGCAAGACGCTGGAGGGCCAGATCGCCGGCGTACAGGGCAAGTGGGCCGGTGCCGGCGGCACCGCGTTCTTCGCACTCCACCAGGCGTGGAACGAGAAGCAGCGCGTGATCACCAACGCCCTCAACGAGTTCCAGGCGTCGCTGACGTCGACCGAGAAGGACAACGTCAACACCGACGAGGCGCAGTCCTCCAACTACAGCCGTGTCGCCGGCCGCCTCGGCTGACCGGGCACCCGGACACCGGACAAGGAAGTGAATGAGATGTCTCTCGACGGACTTCGCGTCAACCACGCCGGCCTGGACATGGCCGCCCAAGACCTGAGCGACTCGGTCAAGAAGATCGACGACCGGCTCAACCGCCTCGAGTCGGAGCTCGCTCCGCTGCGCAGCGACTGGACCGGTAACGCCCAGCAGTCCTACCAGGTCGCCAAGACCAAGTGGGACACCGCGATGCAGGAGATGCGGGACCTGCTGCAGGAGACGAGCACGACCGTGCACCAGTCGAACGCGGACTACCGCGCCGCGGACCAGCGCGGCGCCGCATCGTTCGAGATCTGACGCCACGTAGGGAAGAGGGGTCGGCGCACGGCGCCGGCCCCTTCTTCGACGGCGGCCGTGACGGGAGAGGGAGGGATATGAGCCAAGCACCTGTGGTCTCGGGCCTGGTGCGCGTGACCGTCGCGTCGGGATCTCGGCGCGTCGACCTCGTGCTCCCCGGCGCCGTCCCGGTCGCCGAGCTGGTGCCCGAGCTGGCCCGCAGCGTCGGGCTGCTCGACCCGAGCACCGTCTACGGCGGCTACCGCCTCGTCACGGCCGACGGCCGTGAGCTCGCCACCGACGCCGGCCTGGTCATCCAAGGAGTGGAGGACGGTGGCCTGATCACCGTCGCCGCCGGCGTCGACGACGACGCCCCCCGGGTGTACGACGACGTCGTGGAGGCGATGACCGACATCGTCGAGCACGACCTCCGCCCGTGGTCGCCGGCCGCGGGTCGCCGTACCGCCCTCTGGGCCGCCGGCCTCTTCATGGCGCTCGGCGCGGTGGCGCTCCTCATCCAGCGCGGCTCGCTGCTGGCCGGTGTCGCCGCGGTCGTCGTCTCCGCCGCGCTGGTCACTGGTGCGATCGTCCTCTCCCGCGCCCAGCGCGAACCCGAGGCGGCCGTCGCCGTCGCGTGGATGGGCGCCCTGTACGCCGCCGTGGCGGGCCTGATGCTTGTCACCGACAACCCGTTCTTCGGCCCACCGGTGGCCGCCGCCGGTGGTGCCGCCATGGCCGCCGGACTGGTCTGCCTCGTCGGCCTCGGCCAGGGCCGCACGCTGGTGCTCCCGACGGTGGTCGCGGGCGCCGTCTTCCTGCTCACCGGTTTGCTCATGCAGGCTGCCGACTTCGACCCCGCCGTCGTGCTGACGGTCGCGCTGGTCCTGGTCGTCATCCTCGGCAGCGTCTTCCCGTGGCTCGCGCTCGGGGCCACGAGCACGTCGGTCGATCAGCTCTACAACGTCGCCGACATCACCGCCGAGCCACGGCCCGTCGACCCGGCCCGGGTCGGGTCGGACGCCCGCATCGCCCACGAGATCCTGGTCGCCGTCTCCGCGACCGTCGGCCTCCTCCTCGTGCTGATCGCTCCGCTCGCGGTCTCGCTCGGCCTGTCCGGCGCCCTCGTCGCGGTCCTGTGCTGCGCGGTCGTGATGCTCCGGACCCGGCAGTACCGCACCGGCCCGGAGGTCCTGGTCGGTCTGGTGTCCGGCATCGTCGGCCTGCTGTCCGCAGCGGTCGCCGCGCTCTGGGTGCACCCCGACTGGCGCCCGACGATCGCGGTCGTGCTCGCTGCGTCCGGGGCGGTGCTCCTGGCGGTGACCCTGCTTCCGGCCACGCCGTCGGTACGCCGCGGCCGCCTCGGCGACGTGGCGGAGAGCGTCGCGCTGCTGGCCCTGATCCCGGTGACCGTGGTCGCGGTGGGCGTGTTCTCGGCGATCCGGGGCTAGGCCGAGGCGATGGCTACCAAGAAGGACCTGGTCGAGGCGTACTCGTTCAGCCGCCGCCGGTTGGTCACGGCGTTCGTCTCCGGAGCTCCGGGGGGTCGCGAGGTCGAGCCCGCGCGGCCCGGCCGCACGATCGTCGGCGGGCTCGCACTCGCCGTCCTCCTCGGGGCGGGGGCCGCGATCGCGGGTGTCTTCTCGCCGACGGCGCCCAGCGACTGGAAGAAGCAAGGCCTGATCATCTCGAAGGACACCGGCTCGGCGTACGTCATCGTCGACGAGAGCAGCGACCCGGAGCTGCGACCGGTCATCAACTCCACGAGTGCCAAGCTGATCCTCGGCTCCGGTGCCGAGCCGACCCTGATCGCCCAGAGCACCATCGACGAGCAGCGCATCGGGGACGACATCGGGATCCTGGGGGCGCCCGCGAGCGTGCCGACCTCGTCGCTGCTGATCAACTCCGGCTGGACCGCCTGCACCGCCGCTGACGCAGGCATCCGGGTGCGGATCGCCGAGACGACGGACGTCACGCCGGTCCCGGACACCGGGATCACGGTCTCGAACGGCGGTGAGTTCTTTGTCGTCGTGCCGACGGGCGGCGCCGGCACGCCCGGTGCCCGTGACCCGGGGGCCTACGTCTTCCCGGTCCCTCCGCAGGGCACGAACGGCAACCAGACGGACAACCTGCTCTCCGCGCTCAACGTGCAGCCGACCGGCAATGCGGTCCCGGTCAGCCGGGAGTGGATCAACCTGTTCCCGACGGGTGCGCCGCTGGACTGGAGCAGCTTCGAGATCACGAAGTTCGGCCAGCGGCCCGACTACGCCGACCAGGACGAGACCGGTGTCCTGACGGACAAGCAGGTCGGTGACCTGCTGGTGGCGGGCAACGAGCAGCTGCTGCTCACCGACGCCGGGCCACGGGAGCTCTCGGACTTCGCGGCACTCGTCTATCGCAACGTGATCGCCCCGGGCGACGTCGTCGTCACGCCGGAGGACGTCGACGCGCCGCCGCAGGTGCGGCGGGACTCCGACCAGAAGGACGACACCCACTGGCCCCTGGCCGCACCCTCGCTGGAGGCGATCGACGAGCCGTGCGCGCAGCTGACCGCGGAGCCCGGGGAGACACCGGTCGTCCAGCTCGTGGCGCCGGGCGCCGAGCTGGACGACGTGTCCAGCGGTGCCGACGTGGCGGCGGGCGAGAAGGACCCGGTCGTCGCTGCCGGCCGCGGTGCGTACGTGCTCTCGGGCGGCTGGTCCGACACCGACCAGGGGTCGCCGTTCGTCATCGACTCCAAGGGCCGCGCCAACCCGCTCGTCGGCGACGACGCCGCAGAGCTGTTGGGGTACGGCGGCTATCAGGTGTCGGTCGTCCCCGACACCTGGGTCAAGCTCTTCGACTGCGGGGTCAACCTCTCTCGCGACGCCGCACTGTCGCCACCGCGCGAGGCGGACGACGACTCGTGCGCCTGAGGTCCGTACTAGCCGCGCCGCTGGCCCTCAGCGCGGTCGTCACGGCGGCGGCCGTCGGCGTGGTCGCGGGAGCCGCCCCGGCGTACGCCGTCGACAACGTGTGTCGCGACGTCGACGCGACGACCCCGCCGGGGGACACCGGCCTGCCGAGCGCGCCGTACGCCCTGCTCGGGATCGAGGCAGCGCAGGACCACGTCGAGCGCTTCGCCCCGAAGACCGACCTGCCGGTGCGGGTCGCGGTCCTCAGCTCCGGCGTACTGCAGGGCGACGGCGCGCTGCCGGTGAAGCGGGCCGTCGACGGAAGCGGGATCGGCGGCGAGATCACGGACCCGCAGGGCACCGAGGTCGCCGGCCTGGTCGCCGGTTCGGCGCGCAAGGACCGACAGGGGGTGGGAATCGCGCCCGATGCCGAGATCGTCGACGTCCGCACCTTCGTCAACAGGGGCTCCAACTCCGCACGCGAGCGGCCCACGACGCCGGCCCTGGCCGGCTCCATGTCCTGGGTCGCCGCCAACGCCGGGTCGTTGAACATCAGGGTCGCGGTCGTCCCGTACGCCGTCCGCAAGAGCGACAGCCTGCGCGAGGTCGTCAGGGCGGCTCAGGACGCCGGGGTCATCGTCGTCGCCGCCACCGGAGACCGGCCCGAGGCCGGTGGCGAGCTCTCCTCGTCCTTCGAGGACCCGCCCGCGAAGGACGAGGACGCCGGACCGTTGTTCTTCCCCGCCGGCTACCCCGGGGTCGTGGCAGTCAATGCGACCGGCAGCGGTGACCCGGCCGGCGCGATCGAGTCCGTGGTCAAGAACTCGCGTACGACGGTTGCCGCGCCGACGTACGACGCGGTGTCCTACGGCCTCAACGGCAGCACCTGCCTGGTCCAGGAGACCTCCACTGGTGCCGCCGCCGCCGAGGTCGCCGGGGTGCTCGCCCTACTGTGGCAGCGCTTTCCGAAGGAGACGCCGGCGCAGATCGTCTCCCGGCTGGTCAACACCGCCGACGGCACCACCGACGACCCGACCCCGCTCACCGGCGCCGGGGTGGTCCAGCCCTACGAGGCGCTGACGCGCCCGCTCGCACCCGACAAGTCGGGTGACGTGGAGCGGACGGTCGTGCATGCCGACACCGACACCCAGGCGACAGCGCCCGAACCGGCCGACGACCTCTTGGCCGACACCCGCGAGAACGCCGTGTGGTGGGGGCTGATCGGCGGTGGCCTACTCGTGGTGGCCCTGATGCTGCGCCCGGTGCTCGCGCGGCGGCGGCGGACCTGATGCTCGACCCCGAGCTCGTGTACCGACGGATCACCTCGGGTGAGGCCGGAGCCATCCGCGAGCGCGGGGGAGTGCTCGACGGGGTCGCGGAGGCGATCGACGGTGCCTGCGACGCGGTCCACGAGGCGACCGGCATCCCGGTGTGGACCGGCGACGGCGCGACCGCGTTCGTGGTCCGGGCGACCGCGGTCCTCCAGGCGGCGGTCGGCGGCCGAGCGCTGCTCACGCAGACCGCCAATGTGCTCGACCACGTGGGCGCGGCGTACGACGAGACCTGCACGGCGGCCGACCAGTCCATCGCCTTCTGGCGCAACCGGCCGCCGGGGATGCCGCCGATCCTCGAGGACCTGCTGGCCGCCATGGTCGGCGTGCAGCTCGCCGGCATCGGCAAGGTGTACGACGCCCAGCTCTCCGCCGCGACGGCGGTGCTCACCGGCGATGCCGGTGACATCGACCTCGACGCGCTCGACGACGACACCCGGTCGTGGGTGGAGCGCGGCCTGGACAAGACCGACGACTGGCTCGACGAGTACGGCAGCACGGCAGGCCCGCTGATCCCGAACACCAAGGCGGCTGGCGACGACCGCGGTCTCACGCCGCAGGGCCTGGGCTACGACCCGGCCAGTGGGATGCTCCTGCAGACCTACTACAGCGAGGACGGGCCAGCGGTGCTGTCGGTGATCGACCCGCGCACCGGGCAGGAGGTCAGCGAGGTGACCCTGAGCCCGGGCAAGGACGACCAGGACGGGGCGATCGGGCACGCCGGCGGAGTGACCGTCGACGGCGACAACGTCCTCGTCAGCTCCGGCGGCAAGATCTACACCTACTCGCTCGATGCCATCCGCGGTGCGTCGGCCGGCGATCCCGTCGCCCCCACGGCCCTGCCCGCCGAGGTCGACGGGAAGGCGTCGTACACCGCCTTCAAGGACGGCAAGCTCTACGTCGGCGACTTCGACACCAACACGATGTACGTCTACGACAAGGCTCCGGGTGGGTCGTGGACGGCGAGCTCGCCGCCGTCGTACGCGACACCCACCAACACCCAGGGCGTGGTGGTGCGCGACGACGGCTTCATCTACAGCACGTCGGAGGGGCGCACGAACTCGAGCACGATGATCGTCCAGCAGGGCCACGGCGACTACGACGCCGACTCCGCGAGCTCCTACGAGTTCCCCAACATGGCCGAGGGGATCGTCGAGGTCGACGGTCAGCTCGTCGCGACGTACGAGTCGGGCGCGGACCAGTACCAGCATGCGAAGGCCGGCGACTGGCTCGACCGGCTGTTCGGCGGCAACGACGACGACGAGCTCTGGGCCAGCCCGTTCATGACGCAGACGCCGCTCAGTGCGCTCGGTCTCACGCCCGACGGGACGTCAGGGGAGCTCGAGGCTGAGCCGCAGAGCCTGACCAAGGCGGCCGCGGCCCTCGGCGACCCCGGGTCCACCCTGAAGAAGAAGGCGGGGATCCTGGAGGGTGTGACCATGCCCGCCCACCTGCTCGGCGACGTGCCGTCAGCCGGCGGGTTCAGCGGCGCGGTCACCGGCCGCGTCGACGCCGTCGGCCAGAGCGTGCGTACGTCGGGGCTGGGTGTCGAGTTCCTGGCCGACGCGCTGGACGCCGCGAGCCACCGCTACGTCGCGACCGACGACCACGTCAGCGGCGGGATGCAGCGCCTGACCGGGAGGCTGGGATGACGCCGCGCCGCCGCGCAGGGCAGGTGCTGCTCGCGCTGCTGCTCGCGGGCGGGCTGGTGGGCTGCGGCTCCGAGGCTGGCAGCGATGGCGGGGACGAGGCCGGCTGGCCGTCGGGCGAGGTCTCGATCGACACGTCGGGGCTCGTCTACGCCATCGGAGACACCGTCCACCTCGGCGACGGCTCCACGGTCGCCGTCGGCGACGAGATCGAGCGCTTCGTGCTCGGCGGTGGCGGAGTCTTCTACTCGACCGACGAGTCCGGGCCGGAGGCCGGCCGCTACCTCGCCGCCGCGCCTCTCTACTACTCCGACGGCACCGGCAAAGCGACGAGGCTGGCCGAGTCCGCGGCCAACCCGCGCACCTCGCCCGACGGTCGCTACCTCGGCTTCGTGGACACGATCTCGGGCACGAGGGACGAGTTCGACACGCCACAGGCCCAGGTGGTGGTCGTCGACCTCGAGTCCGGCGAGGAGGTGGCCCGCACCTCCGAGGCCATGGGCGACCCCGGGTCCGACGACCTCGCGGACCTCTACGAGGACGCCGAGCCGGGCGCGCTGGTGGTCACCGACGACACGGCGACCTACGACGGCGTGGGTGCGTTGGTGTCCATCGACCTGGCCTCGGGCGACGTCAGCAGCACCGAGGAGGCTGACGACGAGCTGTTCCGCCTCCCGCCGTACGACGACCGGCGCAGCCCCGACGGCAGCTGGCGGATCGACGATGTCGACCGGGACTACCCGGAGACCCACGACCGATTGGCCTCCTCCGACGGGCAGAAGGTGCCGCTCTCCGGCGTCCCGCCGATCGTCGACCTGCTGTGGTGGGTCGACGACACCACCGCGGCAGGGATCGCGGTGGACGGCGGCTTCGGCGGCGATGGGTTCTATGCCGACGGCACCTCCGCCGAGCTGGTCAGGTGCGTGGTGCCGTCGGGCGCCTGCACCCCGGTCGACGGCACGGCGGGCACGACCGTGCACGTGCCGGAGGGCACGGTCGACGGCACGACGTTCGAGCTGCCCGACGGCAGCTGAGCGTCAGAGGGTCGAGATCGGGACCGCGCTCGTCAGGCGACGGTGAGGGTCACCTCGATGTTGCCCCGGGTGGCGTTCGAGTAGGGGCACACCTGGTGGGCCTTCTCGACGAGCTCCTCGGCCAGGGCGCGGTCCAGGGCGGGCAAGGTGATCTCGAGCTGGACGGCGAGCTCGAACCCGCCGGCGTCGTTCGGGCCGATCGAGACGTCGGCCACCACCTCGGAGTCGGTGGTGTCGGCCTTGGCCTGGCCGGCTACCAGCTTCAGAGCCGAGTGGAAGCAGGCGGCGTAGCCGGCGGCGAAGAGCTGTTCGGGGTTCGTGGCGCCACCCCCTCCGCCCATCTCCTTCGGGATGCGGACGTCGGCGTCGATGTAGCCGTCGGTGGATTGGACATGGCCGTTGCGGCCATCGCCGGTCGCTGCGGCGCTGGCGGTGTAGAGGGTATTCATGTGGGCAATCGTATTGTGCGCAATTGAATTAGGCAAGCGCTAATATGGCCACGTGGTCGACTTTCCGCAGCTCGAGCTGGACGCCCAGCTCTGCCTCCCGCTGTACGCCGCCGCGCGCGGGGTCACCCGTCGATACGCCGAGGCGCTGGGCGGGGTCGGCCTCACCTATCCGCAGTACGTCACGATGCTGGCCCTGTGGGACGCCGATGCGCCGCTGACCGTGGGCGAGGTGGGCGAGCGGCTGCACCTCGACTCGGGCACGTTGACCCCGGTCCTGAAGCGGCTGGAGTCCGCGGGCTTCGTGGTCCGGCGGCGCGACGCCGTCGACGAGCGCAGGGTCCGCATCGAGGTGACGGAGCGCGGCGAGGAGCTGCGACCGAAGGTGGCCGACGTCCCTGAGCGCGTGTGGCACGGGATGGGCCTGGCCCCCGCCGACGTGGTCCAGTTGCGGACCCTGCTGGACCGGCTGCTGCTCGGGCTCGACGCGAGCCCCTCGGCCTGAGGCGCTGGCCCACACAACGCGAACGGCGCCGCACGAGGTGCGACGCCGTTCGAGTGGCGGAGGATAGGGGATTCGAACCCCTGAGGGCTTTCACACCCAACCCGCTTTCCAAGCGAGCGCCATAGGCCACTAGGCGAATCCTCCGCGGAGGAGCGTACCCGTCGGCGTACGACGCCGCGAAATCGCCCGGCTGCCCGCCGGTCACCCCGTCTTGGAGAGCCGCGTGGCCCTCACCTACACTCGGGCCAACCCCCCGCGTGGCGGCACCTTGCCTAACTCCCCCAGGGCCGGAAGGCAGCAAGGGTCAGCGAGCTCTGTCGGGTACGCGGGGGGCCTCTTCATGTCTGGCTGTCCTCGGCCGCCGCCGCTTGTCACGCGGTGTTGTGGGGTCTGGTCACCCCGTTCTGACGGGTTCATAGATCCCCTGACCCCGCGTTACAAGGGTGATCGCCCCGCCACAGTCCACCCGCCCACCCGCCCGCCTACCCCCTGTCGGCACCGGTGGTTAGGGTTCATGCGTGGAGTCCCCCCTCGCGCTGTACCGCCGCTACCGGCCGGAGACCTTCGCCGAGGTCATCGGCCAGGCGCATGTCACCGAGCCGCTGCGCGCCGCGCTCGCGAACAACCGGGTCAACCACGCCTACCTCTTCTCCGGGCCGCGTGGCTGCGGCAAGACCACCAGCGCGCGGATCCTGGCCCGCGCGCTCAACTGCGAGCAGGCGCCGATCGCCGACCCGTGCGGCGAGTGCGACAGCTGCAAGGACCTGGCCCGTGGCGGACCGGGCTCCATCGATGTCATCGAGATCGACGCGGCCTCGCACGGTGGTGTCGACGACGCCCGTGACCTGCGCGAGAAGGCGTTCTTCGCGCCGGTGCGCAGCCGCTACAAGGTCTACATCATCGACGAGGCCCACATGGTCACGACGCAGGGCTTCAACGCCCTGCTCAAGCTGGTCGAGGAGCCGCCGCCGCACCTGCGGTTCATCTTCGCCACGACCGAGCCCGACAAGGTGCTGCCGACGATCCGGTCGCGCACCCACCACTACCCGTTCCGGCTGATCCCGCCGCGGCTGCTCTCGGCGTACCTCTCCGAGCTCTGCGCCAAGGAGGGCGTCACGATCGAGCCCGCGGCGCTGCCGCTGGTCGTCCGGGCGGGCGCCGGCTCCGCCCGCGACAGCCTGTCCGTGCTCGACCAGCTGCTCGGTGGCGCCGGGCCGGCGGGGGTCACCTATGACCTCGCGACCGGGCTCCTGGGCTACACCCCCGACACCCTGCTCGACGACGTCGTCGAGGCGTTCGCGGGCGGCGACGGCGCCGCGGTGTTCGGCGTCGTCGACAAGGTCATCGAGACCGGGCAGGACCCGCGTCGGTTCACCGAGGACCTGCTGCGGCGGCTGCGCGACCTGGTGATCGTCGCCGCGGTCCCGGACGCTCCTGCGACCGGCCTGATCGACTGCTCCGAGGACCAGGGGGAGCGGCTGGTGTCGCAGGCCGCGCGGTTCGGGCCGGCCGAGCTCAGCCGCGCCGCCGACATCGTCGCCTCCGGGCTGACCGAGATGCGCGGCGCCACCGCACCCCGCCTGCTGCTCGAGCTGCTGTGCGCCCGGGTGCTGCTGCCCGGCGCCGACGACGACACCGGCGGCGTCCTGGCCCGGCTCGACCGGCTCGAGAAGCGGGTGTCGATCAGCGGCGGTACGCCGACGCCGACCGTGGCCGCACCGGCGCCGCCGGCCCAGGACCGTCCGGCCCCGCCCGTCGACCGGCCCGCGGCCCCCGACCCGGCCAAGCCGGTGGTCTCTCCCGCGAGCTCCCCGCCCGCGAGCGTCGTCGAGACCCCCGCGCCCGAGAGCGAGCCTGAGCCCGAACCGGTGGTCATCGTCCAGCCGTCCGCACCCGAGCCGGCACCGGCCGCAGCGCCCGAGCCGGCGCCCGCCGCCGCGCCCGTCGCCTCCGGCGCGCTCACCCTCATCGACGTACGCCGCCTGTGGCCCGACATCGTCGAGGCGACCAAGGGCATGCGCCGGCTGGCCTGGATGCACCTCACCCAGAACTGCCAGGTCGTCTCGATCGAGGGCGACATCCTCACCCTCGGCTTCGCCAACTCCGGCGCGCGCGACTCGTTCGTGAGCGGTGGCTGCGACGCCGTGCTCCGCCAGGCCGCGGTCGACGTCGTCGGCGCCAGCTGGAAGATCGACACGATCGTGGACCCGAGCGCGCAGCCCGAGGGCACGCCCACGGTGACCAAGGCCGCGACGGCGACCCCGGAACCCGCTGCCCCCACGGCTCCGGCGCCGGCAGCGTCGGACACGGCGGCGCCGTGGGACCCCGAGCCCGAGTCGACGGCCAGTGCCGCCGCCCGCGAGGCGATCCAGCAGACCCGGTCCGCCGACCAGGGGCCGACGCAGACCGGTCCTGACTGGGCGTCGGCCGACGCCGACGCCCGCCCCGACGACCTCGACGCCGAGCACCAGGGCGTCAGCGCTGCCGAGCTGCTCCAGCGCGAGCTCGGGGCCTCGATGATCGAGGAGATCCCCCACCAGTGACCACCCACATGCGAGAGGTGCACCCATGAGCCAGAACCCCTTCGAGGCGCTGGGCGGTGGCGGCTTCGACATGAACGCCCTGCTCCAGCAGGCCCAGCAGATGCAGGAGCAGCTGGCCAGCGCGCAGGCTCGGCTGGCCGACACGATCGTCGACGGCACTGTCGCCGGTGGCGCGGTCACGGTCCAGGTCAACGGCGTCGGCGAGCTCGTCGGTGTCGAGATCAAGGCCGGCGGCTTCGACGGCGACAACGCCGACGACTTGTCCGATCTGGGCGACATGATCGTCGCCGCCTACCGAGACGCGAAGGCGCAGGCCGACGCGCTCGCCGGCGAGACCCTCGGTCCGCTCGCCGGGGGTGGTCTGCCGGGAGGCGGCGCCCCCGGGCAGCTCGGCTTCTAGCAGGTCTGCGTTGTACGAAGGCGTCGTCCAGGACCTGATCGACGAGCTCGGTCGGCTGCCGGGCGTCGGTCCCAAGAGCGCGCAGCGGATCGCGTTCCACCTGCTGCAGGCCGACCCGACCGACGTACGCCGGCTCGCCGACGTGCTGATCGAGGTCAAGGCCAAGGTGAAGTTCTGCACCATCTGCTTCAACGTCTCCGAGGACGACCAGTGTCGGATCTGCCGTGACCCGCGGCGCGACCCGACCGTGCTGTGCGTCGTGGAGGAGTACAAGGACGTCGTCGCCATCGAGCGCACTCGTGAGTTCCGCGGCCGCTACCACGTGCTCGGCGGCGCGATCTCGCCGATCGACGGGATCGGACCCGACCAGCTGCGCATCCGCGAGCTGATGGTCCGGCTCTCCGACGGCACCATCACCGAGACGATCCTCGCGACCGACCCGAACCTCGAGGGTGAGGCGACCGCGACCTATCTCACCCGGATGCTCAAGCCGATCGGCTTGCGCGTGACGCGATTGGCGAGTGGACTGCCGGTAGGCGGCGATCTCGAGTACGCCGACGAAGTGACGCTCGGCCGAGCGTTCGTAGGGAGACGATCCGCAGATGACTGAGACCCAACCGACCGAGACCGTGGTCGACAAGGCGACGGCGGAGTTCGCCGGGCAGATCGCCGACCAGATCGAGAGCTTCCTGATCGCGCTGCGCGCGATCGCACGTGAGGCCGACGGTAGCCGCAGCATCTCGCTGCTCCTGCTGGAGATCAGCCAGGTGTCCCTCGCCGGGGCCAGGCTCGGCGCGCAGCAGGACTTCACCCCGATCGCGGAGTACCAGCCCGACGTCGGCCCCGAGGCCGACCTCGACGAGATGCGACTCGCGCTCGCCGAGATGCTCGGTGGCGTCGACACCTACGCCTTCGTCTTCGACCCCTACGTCCCCGACGTGGTCGAGAGCCAGCTGTCCGACGACCTGACCAGCATCGCGACCGACCTCGAGAACGGGCTGCGCCACTACCGGCTCGGCAACGTCCACGAGGCGCTGTGGTGGTGGCAGTTCTCGTACGTCGCCTCCTGGGGCAACCTCGCGGGTGCGGCGCTCAACGCGCTGCTCTCCGTGGTCGCCCACGACCGTCTCGACGCGGACGCCCCGGTCGAGGAGGAGGAGCTGCTCGCGGTCGCCGATGAGATACTCGAATCGGCGGATCCCGACTCTCGATAGAATCGCTCGCGGACACACCTCGAGCATCAAGGACCGCACCGTGGGCATTGTCGTGCAGAAGTACGGCGGATCGTCGGTCGCTGACGCGACCGGTATCAAGCGCGTCGCACAGCGCATCGTGAACACCCGTCGAGCGGGCAACGACGTCGTCGTCGTGGTCTCGGCGATGGGCGACACGACCGACGAGCTGCGCGACCTCGCCGAGCAGGTGACGCCGCTGCCGCCGCCGCGCGAGCTCGACATGCTGCTGACCGCCGGTGAGCGCATCTCGATGGCGCTGGTCGCGATGGCGATCGCCCAGCTCGGCCACAAGGCGCAGTCGTTCACCGGCTCGCAGGCCGGCGTGATCACCGACTCCGCCCACGGCCGGGCGAAGATCATCGACATCACCCCCGGCCGGATCGAGGCCGCGATCAAGGACGGCGCGATCGCGATCGTGGCGGGCTTCCAGGGAGTCTCGCAGGACACCAAAGACGTCACGACCCTGGGTCGCGGCGCCTCCGACACCACCGCCGTCGCACTCGCGGCCGCCCTCGGCGCCGAGGTGTGCGAGATCTACAGCGACGTCGACGGGGTCTTCACCGCAGACCCGCGGATCGTCCCGGCCGCCCGCAAGCTGGACAAGGTCTCCACCGAGGAGATGCTGGAGATGGCGGCCTCGGGAGCGAAGATCCTGCACCTGCGGTGCGTCGAGTACGCCCGCCGTTATGACATGCCGATCCACGTGCGTTCGTCCTTCTCCCAGAAGGAAGGCACCTGGGTCATCCCGGACAGCAAGGCAGGAGAGCACGAGATGGAGCAGGCGATCATCGCCGGCGTCGCTCACGACCGCAGCGAGGCCAAGATCACCGTCGTCGGCGTACCCGACAAGGTCGGCGAGGCGGCCCGGATCTTCGAGGCGCTCGCGGCGACCGAGGTCAACATCGACATGGTCGTGCAGAACGTCTCGGCGGCGGCCACCGGTCTGACCGACATCTCGTTCACGCTGCCGCGCGCCGACGGCCAGTCCGCGATGGGCGCGCTCGCCCGGATCCAGGACGAGGTCGGCTACGACAAGCTGCTGTACGACGACCAGATCGGCAAGGTCTCGCTGATCGGTGCCGGCATGCGCTCGCACCCGGGCATCACCGCGAAGTTCTTCGCCGCGCTCGCCTCGGCGGGCGTCAACATCGAGATGATCTCCACCTCCGAGATCCGGATCTCGGTGATCGTCGCCGAGGGCCAGGTCGACGAGGCCGTCCGCGCGGTCCACACGGCCTTCGACCTCGACGCAGGCGAGGTCGAGGCGGTCGTGTACGGCGGGACGGGCCGGTAGACATGGGCATCAACCTCGGCGTCGTCGGCGCCACCGGCCAGGTCGGCGTCGCGATGCGCCAGATCCTCGAGGAGCGCGGCTTCGCGGTCGACCAGATCCGCTTCTTCGCCTCCGCCCGCTCCGCGGGCAAGGTGCTGCCCTTCGCCGGGCAGGACGTCGTCGTCGAGGACGCCGAGACGGCCGACCCGACCGGGCTCGACATCGCCCTCTTCTCGGCGGGTGCGACCACCTCGCGCGCGCTGGTGCCGAGGTTCGTCGACGCCGGCGTGATCGTCGTCGACAACTCGAGCGCGTTCCGCAAGGACCCCGCGATCCCGCTCGTCGTCTCCGAGGTCAACCCCGAGGCGATGGCCGGCGTGATCGCGGCCGGGCGCGGCATCATCGCGAACCCGAACTGCACCACGATGGCCGCGATGCCAGTCCTCAAGCCGTTGCACGACGAGGCTGGGCTGGTCCGGCTGATCGCGTCGACCTACCAGGCCGTCTCGGGCTCCGGCGTCGCCGGGGTCGAGGAGCTGGCCGGCCAGGTCGCCGCCGCCGGTGACAAGGCGACCGAGCTCGCGTACGACGGCACGGCCGTGACGTTCCCGGACCCGGTGAAGTACGAGCGGACGATCGCCTACAACGTGCTCCCGATGGCGGGCTCGATCGTGGACGACGGTCTCAACGAGACCGACGAGGAGCAGAAGCTCCGCAACGAGTCGCGCAAGATCCTCGGCCTGCCCGATCTCAAGGTCTCGGGCATCTGCGTGCGCGTCCCGGTCTTCACCGGGCACTCGCTCGCGATCAACGCCGAGTTCGCGCGGCCGATGTCGGTCGAGCGAGCCCGCGAGCTGTTGGCCGGCGCTCCCGGTGTCGAGCTGTCCGACATCCCCAACCCGTTGCAGGCGGCGGGCCAGGACCCGTCGTACGTCGGCCGGATCCGTCAGGACCCGGGTGTCGACGACGACCGTGGCCTCGCGCTCTTCGTCTCGAACGACAACCTGCGCAAGGGCGCGGCGCTCAACACGGTGCAGATCGCGGAGCTGATCGCAGCCTCTCGCTGACCTTCACTCCTCGTGGGGCTCGATCACCGCGGTCGTGAGCCAGTGCGCGCCGGCGAAGGTGGCCGCGCAGACCAACGGGATCACGACCACCATCGCCGGCTGGTCGAGGTGGTCGATCAGGAACACGAGCGCGATCACAGCGGCGCAGCCGACGGCCAGCAGGCTGGTGCTCACCGGGTCGGGCACGTGGGCCAGCCGTAGCAGCGTGCCGCCGGCCAGGACGGCGAGGACCAGGACCAGCCCCAGCATGGGGTAGCCCGCCGTGCCGCAGCTGGTGGTGCCCTGGACGGCCTCGCACGTCCGCAGCGACACCCAGGTCAGTCCGACGACGACCAGGCCCACGACGAGGCCGGTGACGATCACCGCCGGCCAGCCGCTGGGCAGCTGGACGGAAGGCCGCGGACGGCGGGCTCGTGGTGCCGGCGGCGGTGTGCTGGCAACCTCTGCGACCTCGAGAACGGTTGCCTGCTCACCGCTGGTGGCGGCCGGGGTGGGCTCGTCGGCCGGCGGCGGTGCGTCAGCAACCGATGGCACGGCCGGAACGGTTGCCTGCTCACCGCTGGACGGCGTCGCGTCAGCGGCACGGTCCTTCCGCTTGCGGCGCGGTCGTCGCAGGCGTGGAATCTCGAGCTCGAGGGACGGCTCGTCGCGCTCGGTGTCACCCATGACGGCAGCATTCCACCGCCCGGACTCAGGAAACCATCCGGAAGACAGCAGGACCCGGATCCGCTGTGCGGATCCGGGTCCTGGATGTCGGGCTGACAGGATTTGAACCTGCGGCCTCTTCGTCCCGAACGAAGCGCGCTACCAAGCTGCGCCACAGCCCGATCGGCCCACCGGAGCAGGCCGTGGGCAACCATACCCGAGCACCTCCGGCCCACTGAAATCGGTTCAGCGCTTGGTCGCGACCAGGGTCAGCAGCGTCGCCTCGGGTCGGCAGGCGACCCGGATCCGGGCGTACGGACTGGTGCCCAGACCGGCCGACACATGCAGCCAGGACGACCCCGGATCGCCGGGCCGAGAGTCCGCCGGATGCCGGTGCAGGCCCCTCGCGCGGGCCGGCTCGAGGTCGCAGTTGGTGGCCAGGGCGCCGATGCCCGGCACGCACACCTGGCCGCCGTGGGTGTGGCCCGCCAGCACTGCGTCGTACCCATCGGCGGCGAAGCGGTCGAGCACTCGCAGGTACGGCGCGTGCGCGACGCCCAGCCTCAGGTCGGCCTCCGGGTCGGCCGGTCCGGCGATGTCGTCGAGCCGGTCGTAGCCGAGGTGCGGGTCGTCGACGCCCGCGAAGGCGATCCGCACCCCGCGCACCTCCAACGTCGCGCGCCGGTTGGTCAGGTCGCTCCAACCCGCGCCGGTGAACGCGTCGCGGAGCTCCGGCCACGGGAGCTGTGGAGTGTCGGTGTGCCGCTTCCCGTCGTCGGGGAGCAGGTAGCGCACGGGGTTGCGCAGGGTCGGCTCGAAGTAGTCGTTGGACCCGAAGACGAACACGCCGGGCACGTCGAGCAGGCCGCCCAGCGAGTCCAGGACGATCGGCACCGCGCCGCGGTGGGCCAGGTTGTCGCCGGTGTCGACGACCAGGTCGGGTCGGAGGTCGGCGAGGCTCCGGACCCAGTCCTGCTTGCGGGTCTGGCCCGGGGTCAGGTGAATGTCGCTCAGGTGCAGCACCCGCAGGTCGGGGCTGCTCGGTGCCAGCACGGGCACGGTGACCCGGCGCAGCGTGTAGGCGCGCGCCTCGGCCAGTGCGTACGCCGTCAGCGCGGCACCACCGATCGCGCCGGCGCCGACGACTCCCAGTGTCGTACGTCGGACGGCGTCGAGGAGGCTCACCCTGGCAAGGCTGCCACAATGACCACATGAGCCAGTTGAAGGACCGTCTGCGCGCCGACCTCACCACCGCGATCAAGGCGCGCGACGAGGTGCGGTCGTCCACCCTGCGGATGGTCCTCTCGGCCATCACCAACGCCGAGGTCGCCGGCAAGGAGGCGCGCGAGCTCAGCGACGACGACATCATCGGCGTGCTCTCCACCGAGGCCAAGAAGCGCCGCGAGGCGGCGACCGCCTTCGCCGACGGCGGGCGCGCCGAGATGGCGGAGAAGGAGGTCGCCGAGGCGGCCGTGATCGCCGACTACCTCCCCGCGCAGCTCAGCGAGCAGGAGATCGCCGACCTCGTCACCGCGGCCGTCGCCCAGGTCGGCGCGGCCGGCGAGGGCATGAAGGCGATGGGCAAGGTCATGGGTGTCGTCACGCCCCAGGTCAAGGGCCGGGCCGACGGTGGCGCCGTCGCGGCAGAGGTACGCCGGCAGCTGGGCGCCTGAGTGCGCGCGGGCTCAGCGCCCGCCGCCCCGGCCTCCGTTGCCGCGACCGCCGTTGCCGCGACCGCCGTTGCCACGCGGCGGGTGGCCGGTGGAGGGGTAGATCGTGACGGACGAGCCCTTCGCGGCGTACGAGCCGCCACCCGGTGACGTGTAGGCCACTGTGCCGGCCGGGCTGCCCGACGCGACCGATCCGGAGACCGAGGGGTAGAACCCGGCGGACCTGAGCGCGTCCTCGGCCGCGCTGGTGCTCATACCGTTGGTGCTCGGGACCGCGATCTGGACGCCGGACACTGTGTCGGTGTCGGGCGCGACGAAGTCCTCGTCGGGGAGCCACGCGGAGATCTTCTTCATCGCGTCGCCCCACATCGGTCCGGCCGTCGTGGAGCCGTGGGCGGAGACGGTGTACTGGCCGGCCAGCATCTGCCCGTTGAGGGTGATCCAGTGACCGAGGCTGTTGGCGCCGGCGATCATCGACGCGGCTGCCAGGTTGGGCGTGTAGCCGCAGAACCAGACAGCCATGTTGTCGTTGATGGTGCCGGTCTTGCCGGCGGACGGCTGCGTCAGGCTGATGCCGGCCTGGGCGCCGAACCCGGTCTCCTGGACTCCGCGCAGGATGTCGTTGACGGCGTCGGCGGTGCCCTTGGCCATCACCTGCTTGCACTGCGACGGGAAGTCCTTGACCGTCTTGCCGTCGGAGTCCACGATCGAGGTCACCGGTCGCGAGTCGCAGTGCAGCCCTCGGGCGGCGACCGTCGCGTAGGCCTCGGCCATCTCCAGCGGGCTCACGCTCGGCACGCCCAGCGTGAACGATGGGACCCGCTCGCGGTCCGGGTCCGTCAGCTCGATCCCCATCGACTTGGCGAGCCGGTAGGGCTCGCACAGGCCGGTCCGCTCCTCGAGCTGGGCGAAGAAGGTGTTCACCGACATCTGGGTGCCGGTGTAGAAGTTGAACGTGCCGGCGCCCGTGGAGTTGTTGGGGCTCCAGACGTCCGTGCTCTGGAAGTTGCCCTCGCAGTCCGGGAAGTTCGACATCGGGATGTCCACCTGCTGCGGTGAGTTGATCGTGGTGCTCAGGGACATGCCCTGCTCGATCGCCGCGGACAGCACGAAGAGCTTGAAGGTGGACCCGGCCTGGAAGCCGGCGGAGTCGCCGTACTTCTGCGGAACCACGTAGTTGAGGAACGTCTGGCCGACCTTCTTCTTGCCGCCCATAGGCCGCGACTGGGCGATCGCCTTGACGTCGCCCGTGCCCGGCTCGACCATCGCCAGCGCGCCGAGCGCCTGGTCGGTCGGGTAGACGTGCGCGGCCACGGACTCGTCGGCGGCTGCCTGGGTGCGCAGGTCGACCGTGGTGCGGATCGTCAGTCCGCCCGACTTGATGGTTCGCTTGCGCTGGGCGACTGTCTTGCCGAGGGACTTGTCGGTCAGCAGGTAGTTCCAGGCGTAGTCGCAGAAGAAGGGGGCCTGCGAGTTGATGCAGCCGTTCTTCGCGGGGACCACGTGGAGGCCGAGCTTCGTCTCCTTGGCCTTGTCGGCCTTCTCGCGGGTGATGACGTTGAGCTGCGCCATCCGGTCCAGGACGACGTTGCGCCGCGCCAGGGCGCGATCGGGAGAGTTGGTCGGGTCGTAGCCCGAGGGGTTCTTGACGAGGCCGGCGAGCATCGCGGCCTGGCGCAGGTTCAGCTTCTTGGCGTTGACGCCGAAGTAGTGCCGCGCGGCCGACTGCACGCCGTAGGTGCCGTCACCGAAGTAGGCGATGTTGAGGTAGCGCTCCAGGATCCAGTCCTTGGAGTGGTGCTGCTCGAACGCGATTGCGTAACGGAGCTCCTTGAGCTTGCGCGCGTAGGTGTCCGCGGTGGCGGCGAGCCGCTCGGCCTTGTTGTGCGCCTGGGTCTGGAGGGTCATCTTGACCATCTGCTGGGTGATCGACGACCCGCCCTGCACCACGCCCGAGTTGGCCTGGTTGGTGATGAGTGCGCGGACCGTGCCCTTGAGGTCGAGCGCGCCGTGCTCGTAGAACCGGGCGTCCTCGATCGAGATGATCGCCTCGATCATCTTGCGGGAGACCTGGTCGATTGAGACGTTGACGCGGTTCTCGTCGTAGAACGTGGCGATCGTGTTGCCGCTGGAGTCGAGCAGCCGGGTCCGCTGCGGCAGCGGGTCGGTCTCGAGCTCGGCCGGCAGGTTGTCCATCGCCTTGGCGACGTTGCGTGCGCCCACACCCAGGACGCCGGCGAACGGGATGGCCAGACCGGCGACGACCACGCCGAGGATCGCTGCGACGGCCACCATCACCCCCAAATGCGAGATGACGCGGCCGGCGGAGAGGCGCTCGTCGCGCGGGACGGACATGGCTCCGAGGATACGGGACCGGCCGAAGAGAGCCCGATTCCTCGATTCGGGCCACCTGACCCATTCGGACTAGTCCGAATGGACTAGACGATCTGGGCACAAATGGTCTGTTCCACTACTCAGCAATTCCTTAACTTTCTCAGCGAGGGGAACAATCCCGAGAGTCACACGCCATGGGGGCGCTGCGTTCTCGGGTTCCGATGTGGGGACATCACTTATGTGGGTTGAAGATTGGGCGAGCGCGGCGGCATGCCGCGAGTCACAGCCGGACCAACTGTTCGTGCGAGGCGCGGAGCAGAACAAGGCAAAGCAGCTGTGCTCCGGCTGTCCGGTGCGGACGGAGTGCCTCGCAGAGGCACTCGACAACCAGATCGAGTGGGGCGTCTGGGGTGGGATGACCGAGCGGGAGCGCCGTGCGCTGCTGCGTCGTCGTCCGAACTCCTCGTGGCGCACCGTGCTCGAGGCGGCACGCGCCAAGGACGGCACGATCGTGCCGGCCGTCAGCGTCTGACGTCAGCGAGCAGTTCGCCGACTCTGCGGAGGCCGGCGAGGTCGTGGACGTCACCCGGCAGCGCCGGTACGACGGCCGTCGGCACCTGCGGGTGCGCGGCGGCGAAGCGCGCGCGCAGCCGCTCCTCGCGCTCGCCGATGCGGGACTGGTCGGCGTGCAGGCGCAGCAGCCCCGCGGTCAGCGACTCCGGGTCACGCTGACGGAGCCGGGTCGCCGCCGCCATCGCCTCGTCGGCGGACAGGGTGCCGCGCGGCTCGGGGCTGGCCCGGTTCACGATCAGCCCTACGAGCGGCATGTCGTCCTCGGCGAGGCGCTCGACGAAGTACGCCGCCTCGCGCAGGGCGTCGGGCTCGGGGGCGGCCACGACCAGGAACGCCGTACCGTCCGCCTGCAGCAGCTCGAAGGTCTTCTGCGCGCGCTGCCGGAACCCGCCGAAGAGCGTGTCGAACGCCGCGACGAAGGTCTGCATGTCGCGCAGCACCTGGGTGCCGAGGATCTTGTTCAGGGCGCCCGTGATCAGGCCGAGCCCGGCGGTCATCATCCGCGCTGGGCCCTTCGCCGGGGTGAGCAGCAGTCGGATGAACCGGCCGTCGAGAAAGCTGGAGAGCCGCTCGGGCGCGTCCAGGAAGTCCAGCGCCGAGCGCGAGGGCGGGGTGTCGACCACGATCAGGTCGTAGGTGCCGTCGCGCTGCGCGTCGGCGTGGATCTGGCCGAGCTTCTCCATCGCCATGTACTCCTGGGTGCCCGAGAACGAGCTGGAGAGCGCGATGTAGAAGGGGTTCTCGAGGATCTGACGCGCCTTCTCCGGAGCGGCCTGGCTCTCGACCACCTCGTCGAAGGTGCGCTTCATGTCCAGCATCATCGCGTCGAGCCCGCCGCCCTTGCGGTTGCCCTTGCCATTGGTGCGCAGACCGGTGACCGGCCGCGGGGTGTTGTCGAGCTGCTCGATCCCCATGGACTGCGCCAGCCGCTTGGCCGGGTCGATGGTGAGGACGACGACCTTGCGGCCGCGCTCGGCCGCGCGCAGCGCGAGCGCCGCCGAGGTGGTGGTCTTGCCGACGCCACCGGAGCCGCAGCAGACGATGATGCCGATCCCGCGGTCGTCGATCAGCGCATCGACGTCCATCGCGGGGGCCGGGCCGGGGCGACCGGCGAGCGGGCCGACGCGGGGGCGGGACTTCATCCGGGTGGTCTTCATGCCGGGCTCCTCATGCAAGGCCTTGGTGCTTGAGGGCGGCGGCCAGCTCGTAGAGGCCGCCGAGGTCGACGCCTCCGGTCAGGCGGGGGAGCTCGTACGTCGGTCGCCCCAGCCCGGCGACCACCTCGTGCTGGGAGTCCTCGAGCGCGCGTCGTACGGCGTGGTCGTGAGCCTCGGCGACCAGGCCCTCGACCAGCCCCTCGGTGGAGTCCACGCCGACCTCCTTCAGGTCGGCCGCGAGACGGGCGGTGTCGAGCCGACCGGCGAGGGCCGCTTCGAGGTCGGCGGCAGCGATGTCGCGCGAGCGGACCTGGTTGACGATCACCCCGCCGACGGGCAGCCCCGCCGCGGCCAGGTCCGAGATGCCGTCCGCGGTCTCCTGCACCGGCATCTCCTCGAGCACCGTCACCAGGTGGACGGCGGTGCGGGGAGAGCGGAAGAGCGTCATCACCGTGTCGGACTGGCTCTTGATCGGGCCGACCTTGGCGAGACCCGCCAGCTCGTCGTTGACGTTGAGGAACTGGGTGATCCGCCCGGTCGGCGGTGCGTCGAGCACGACGGCGTCGTACGTGATCGCGCCCTTGTTGCGGCTGTTGCGCTGCACGGCCTCGAAGACCTTGCCGGTGAGCAGCACGTCGCGGACGCCGGGGGCGATCGTGGTCGCGAACTCGATCACGCCGAACCGGTCGAGCGCCCGGCCGGCGCGGCCGAGCTTGTAGTACATGGCGAGGTACTCCAGCAGGGCCGACTCCGCGTCGATGTGGAGGGCGTGGACGACACCGGGTGCCCGGTCCTCGTGGCTCAGCCCGGTCGCGATCCGGCGCTCGGCGTACGGCAGCGGGTCGACGTCGAACATCCGGGCGATGCCCTGGCGGCCCTCGGCCTCGCACAGCAGCACCTGCTTGCCGTGGGAGGCGAGTCCGAGCGCTAGCGCGGCGGCGACCGTCGACTTGCCGGTGCCGCCCTTGCCGGTCACGACGTGCAGACGCACGCGCGACCAGTCGGCTGTGCTCGGCCCGGACATGGACCGAGGGTAGCCAGGAGAGCCGCGCCCCTAAACTCCATCGGGAGGCAGGTCACATCCAGGAGCCCCAGTGGTGGAGGAGAGCGTTCGTGGACAAGGTGGTGACGTCCGCTGCTGAGGCGGTCACGGACATTCCGGACGGCGCGACGCTGTCGGTGGGCGGGTTCGGGCTGTGCGGGATCCCGTCGGTGCTGATCCAGGCGTTGCTCGAGGCCGGGACCACGGACCTGGAGGTGGTGTCGAACAACTGCGGTGTCGACGACTGGGGCCTGGGCCTGCTGCTGGCGCGGAAGCGGATCCGGCGGATGGTGTCGTCGTACGTCGGGGAGAACAAGGAGTTCGCCCGGCAGTACCTGGCTGGTGAGCTGGAGGTGGAGCTGACCCCGCAGGGGACGCTGGCCGAGCGGATGCGGGCGGGTGGGACGGGGATCGCGGCGTTCTTCACCGGCACCGGTGTCGGCACCCAGGTGGCCGAGGGCGGGCTGCCGTGGAAGTACGACGCCGCCGGCAACGTGGTCGTGTCATCCCCGGCGAAGCAGACCCAGGTCTTCGAGACCGCCGAGGGGCCGAAGGAGTTCGTGCTGGAGCGGGCGATCGTGGCCGACTTCGGGCTGGTGCGGGCCTGGAAGGGCGATCGGCACGGCAACCTCGTCTACCGCCAGTCCGCGGGCAACTTCAACAACCTCGCGGCGATGTGCGGACGGGTGACGGTCGCGGAGGTCGAGGAGCTGGTCGAGCCCGGCGAGATCGACCCGGCGCAGGTGCACACGCCGGGGGTGTTCGTGCACCGGGTCGTGGCACTGACCCCGCAGCAGGCGGCCGACAAGCGGATCGAGAAGAGGACTGTGACGGAGGTGGGCCGATGAGCTGGACGCGCGAGGAGATGGCCGCGCGGGCGGCCTCGGAGCTGAGCGACGGGTCGTACGTGAACCTGGGGATCGGGTTGCCGACGCTGGTGCCCAACTACGTCCCCGAGGGGGTGGAGCTGGTGCTGCAGTCGGAGAACGGGGTGCTCGGTACGGGTGCCTACCCGACCGAGGACGCGGTCGACGCGGACCTGATCAACGCCGGCAAGGAGACCGTGACGCTGCGGCCGGGGGCGTCGATCTTCGACTCGGCGACGTCGTTCGGGATGATCCGGGGCGGCAAGATCGACGCCGCGATCCTGGGGGCGATGCAGGTCTCGAAGACGGGTGACATCGCGAACTGGATGATCCCCGGGAAGATGGTCAAGGGCATGGGCGGGGCGATGGACCTCGTCAACGGTGCCAAGCGGGTGATCGTGCTGATGGAGCACGTCGCCAAGGACGGCTCGTACAAGATCGTCGAGGAGTGCTCGCTGCCCTACACCGGCCGCGGCTGCGTCCAGCGGATCATCACCGACCTCGCCGTCATCGACGTCATCCCCGCAGCAGAAGGTGGGGGACTGAAGCTCGTCGAGCTCGCCCCCGGCGTCACCGAGGACGAGGTTCGCGAGAAGACCGAGCCCGGGCTCGTCTAGCGCCTGTATTCACTCCTCGGCCTGTGTCAGTGGCTCCGGCTGCGCCGGAGCAGGGCCGTTCGCGGACGTGGCCGATGCCGTGGGACGTACGCCGGAGGCGGTGCGCCAGCTCGCCCGCCGGGCCCGCCAGCACGTCGCAGCCGGTACGCCGCAGGTCGCGGTCGACGCCGGCACCCACGACCGGGTCGTCGGGGCGTTCCTCGGCGCCGCCGCCGGGGGAGACCTGGCCGGGCTGGTGCGGCTCCTCGACCCGTCCGTCGTCTTCACGAGTGACGGCGGCGTCGTCAACGCCGCCCGGCGGCCGGTCCTCGGACCTGACAACGTCGCCCGCTTCATGGCCGGGATCGCCCGCAAGGACGGAGGGGTGGAGCTGGTCGAGGTCAACGGCCGCACCGGGGTCGCGTTCCGCGTGGCCGGCCGGCTGCACTCGATCGTCTCGTTCACCGTCGACGGGGGTCAGATCACCCGCATCGACATCGTGCTCGCGCCGGACCAGCTCAGTGCGGTGCCGGGTCACTGACGCGAGCATCGGTCCGCGACGCCGTGACGACGCCCAGCACTGCGATGCCGGCCGCCAGCATGAAGACCGAGACGAACGGGTCGGCGCCCGCGCGGGTGGCCACCCCGAACACGATGCCCGAGAGGGACAGCGCGAGCGCGCCGCCGAGCGAGTCGGCGATGGAGAGCGCCGAGGAGTTGAAGCCTCGGTCGGCGTCTGTCGAGGCGGCGAGCATCGCCACGCCGGTGCGTGGGTAGCCGAAGCCCATCCCCGCGCCGGAGACGACGTACGCCGCGACTGCCAGCACCGGGGACGCGTGACTGAGGATGACCGCCAGCAGCGCCGCCGTCCCGGCGAGCACCAGGGCGACGCCGCAGCGCATCGCGGTGACATCGGAGACCCGTGCGCCCAGCCGCGCCTGCACCTGGCTGGCAGCCGCCCAGGTGACGCCAACCGCGGTCAGCGCGAGGCCGGCCGTGCCGGCGGTCAGGTCCCAGCGGTCCTGCAGCACGAAGACGATGTAAGCCTCGGAGCAGAAGAACGACGCGCTGAGCAGACCGCGGGTGCCGATCACCGCGGGCAGGCCGCGCCGCGCGACCAGCGACCCGGCGGGCAGCATCCGGCGCAGGGAGAGGAAGACCAACCCGAGAGCGAGGACGGCGAGGAGCCCGATGCTCCCGCGTCGCGAGCCGACCAGCTCGAGGGCGAGCACCGCAGTCGCCGCGACGATCGCCCAGACCAGTCGTGAGCGGGGCGTCTCGCTCCCGCCGTCGCGGCGTTCGAGGCCGCGAAGCGCCGGCACGATCAGCAGGGTGGAGGCCGCGACCAGCGCGACCGCACCGAGGAAGACCCAGCGCCAGCCGACCGCCTGAGCCACGAACGCGGCCAGCGCGGGCCCGAACAGCGACGGCAGCACCCATGCGGCGGCGAAGCTGGCGAAGACCGCCGGCTGCAGGGCCGCCGGGAAGACCAGCCCGATCATCACGTAGAGACAGACGGTCAGCGCGCCGCCGCCGAGGCCCTGGAGGACCCGGCCCGCCACGAGGACCTCCATCGACGGCGCGGTGCCGCAGACGACCAGGCCGAGCGAGAACAGCACCAGCGCGGCGGCCAGCGGGCCGCCCGGACCGTGCCGGTCGCTGCGGGCGCCGGCGGCGACCATCCCGACGACGCCGCTCGCGAGCGGAGCCGCGAACGACAGGGCGTACAGCCCGATGCCGTCGAGCTCGCGGGCCACACCCGGCATCACCGTCGTGACCGCTGTCGCCTCGAACGCCACGAAGACGACCAGCGCGAACATGCCGATCGTGGTGGCGGCGTACGTCGGGGAGAGCAGACGCGGGCGGGGCGTCACCTCGGGATCGGCGGTCAGGGTCACGGGCAGACCGTAGAACCTCAACTCGGGTTGAGGTCAATCTGGTTGGAACTGAGCCGGCCGGACATGATGGCGAGATGAGTGCCCCGATCGCCCGGTTCAAGGACCTCTGCATCGACGCAGTCGACCCGGTCCTGCTCGGCCGTTTCTGGGCCGACCTGCTGCGACTCGACCTCGAGCAGCGTGCGGATGGACTGGTCCTGCTCACCGGGGCCGACCAGGCATCGACGATCTGGGTGAACCCGGTGCCGGAGCCCGTGACGGTCAAGCAGCGGGTGCACCTCGACGTGCACGTCGCCGATGTCGCCGACGCGCTCGCGCTCGGGGCGACCCCGCTGGACCTCGACTCGTTCGCGTGGAAGGTGCTGCGCGACCCGGAGGGCGGTGAGCTGTGCGTGTTTCCCCGCGAGAAGGTGCCGGCCCGCCGGCTCTACGAGATCGGGATCGACTGCGCCGACCCGGCCGGTCTCGCTGCGTGGTGGGCGGGCCTGATCGGCGGCCGGTGGGAGCTCGACGAGGAGGACGGCTGTGCGAGCCTGGCGGAGATCCCGGGCGCGCCGTTCGAGAGTCTCGTGTTCGCCCACGTCCCCGAGCCCAAGACGGTCAAAAACCGCATCCACTGGGATGTGGCCACCACCGACCTCGGACTGCTCACGGCGTACGGCGCTCAGGTGCTGCGTTCCCCGGACGATGAGGTGGTCTGGACCGTGTTGGCGGACCCCGACGGCAACGAGTTCTGCGCCTTCGTGAACTGAAACCGTCCGATTCCGTCGACTGACCTGCAAGTTTCGCAAGTTTCCCGCAAGGTGCGCGTGTGGGGGCCGCCCCTAGGTGTCTCGGTAATTGGCATAGCCCGTTTGACCCATTTCGGACACTCCGGCTCACAAAGCTCTCAGGAGCGCGTCAGGATTCCACTTGTGAATCGTTTCGACGGCATGACGAGCCAAAATACAGTGCGCGACTCAGCCGACCCCAGCCTCCTCGCCGAGGAGTACGTGCCCCTGGTGGCGCACCTCGTCCGTGAGCTCTCGGCCCGGATCCCGGCGTCCGTGGACCGCGACGACCTCCGCTCCGCGGGCCTGGTCGCGCTGGTCACCGCCGCACGTGCGTTCGACTCCTCTCTCGGGGTTCCCTTCTCGGCGTACGCGACCACCCGGGTGCGCGGCGCGCTCCTCGATGAGCTGCGCTCCATCGACTGGGCCTCGCGCGCGGTGCGTCGTCGCAGCCGCGACATCGAGGCCACCCGTCAGCGGCTCGCGACCGCCATGGGTGCGTTCCCGGACGACGCCGCCGTGGCGAAGTCCCTCGGGCTGACCACTGCCGACATCGCCCGCACCGACGCGGACGTGTCGCGTGCGGCCGTGCTGCCGCTGCACGGCGCCGACCACTCCATCGCCGACGTCCTGCCCGCTCGTACCCCTGGCCCGGCCGAGGTCGTCGAGCAGGCCGAGCGCCTGGACTACCTCGTCGACGCGATCGAAGAGCTCCCCGAGCGGCTGCGCGCCGTCGTCCGCGGCTACTTCCTCGAAGAGCGTCCGATGGCGGAGATCGCCGCCGAGCTCGGGGTGACCGAGTCCCGGATCTCCCAGCTCCGCGCCGAAGCCCTCGTGCTCCTGCGTGGCGCCCTCGCTGAGGCCCTCGAGCCGCACCTGGCGGAGGGCTCCGGCGACGCGGCCGGCATCGTGGCTCGCCGCCGTGCGACGTACGCCGCATCGGTCGCCGCCCGTCATGCCGCCCGTCGCGGGGTCCCGGTCGCCGAACGCTCCGCCTGATCGCTCTCGGGCGGCTGTGTCGGGGTCGTCCCTGACGTTTCGGGCCTTCGGGAACGCTGCCAGACCATTCCATCAGGGACTACCCCTTCACGGGCCCCTCAGTCGAGGCTGAGCCCGGCAGCGGGAGTGACCCGGGCGGCACGCCGGGCCGGCAGGAGTGCCGACACCAGCCCGGCCACGCCGGCGACCACGATCACCGCGGCCAGCTGACCCCAGGGCAGCACCACCGGAGCGGCATCGACCGCCCGCTGCACCAGGGCCTGGACGGCGACCCAGGCGAACGCCACGCCGATCACCGTGCCGAGGACCGTCGCGACCACCGACAGCAGCAGCGCTTCCGCTGCGAGGGTTGCCCGCAGTTGGCGACGGGTGAGTCCGAGGGCGCGCAGCAGCGCGTTCTCCCGGCCTCGTTCGAGCACCGACAGGCCGAGCGTGTTGCCGATGCCGATCAGCGCGATCACCACGGCGATGCCGAGCAGTGTGACCACGGTGGCGGTCAGGATGTCGAGCTGGAGGGTGACCCACGAGCGTTCGCGCAGGCTGTTGACCAGGTCGGCGTCCGCCGACTGCGCGACCGCGTCCAGGTCGCCACCCAGATCCTCCGCGTCGGCGCCGTCGTCGGCCCGCACCCAGACCGCCCACGTGGCGGGGGTCGTGGTCAGACGCGCCAGGGTCGTCGGTGCCACGACCGCGGCCTCGCCCCAGCCCGAGCCACCGCGGACCCGCAGCTCTGCCGACCGACCGTCCACGCGCACGGTGACCCGCCCGCCGGAGCTGAGGCCGTCCAACAGGTCGTCCGGGAGCCAGATGTCCCCAGGTCGTGGCGTGGCCATGCCGGGGGCACCACGCGTCACGCCGTCGGTACCGCTCGGCGCGACGAGCGGCATCCGCCCGGCGCCGGAGATGCTGCCGACGGCACCGTCCAGCGCGACCGCGGAGGAGACACCCGGCACCGCCTGCACCCGGTCGACCACGTCGGCCGCCAGCGGCGCATCGGTCCCGGTGAGCGTCAGGTCGACCGGGTGGTCCCTGTCGAGATCCTCGTTGACCGCGCTGCGCGAGCTGGCCAGGCCGACCAGGACGGCGGTGGTCAGGGTGACCCCGACGAGCAGCGAGGCCGTGGTGGCAGCGGTACGGCGGGGGTTGCGTACGGCGTTCTCGGTCGCGAGTCGGAGCGGTGCCCCGGCGACCCGTCCGAGCAGCCCGCCGACCGCTCGGATCAGCGCGGGGACCAGGACGGGTCCGAACAGCAGCACGCCGCTGAACGACGTGACTCCACCGAGCACCATCGCGACGGCGTTGCTTGCGCTGATCGACAGTGCGAGCAGGCCGACGCCGACGGCGACCGCCGCCACCCCGAGCAGCACCCGCAGCCGTCCCGCGCCGGTGTGGACGCTGGTCGAGTCGTCGGGACGCAGCGCCGCCAGCGGGTTGATCCGGACGACGCGCCGGGTCGGCAGCCAGGCGGCGACGACGGTGACGAGGACGCCGACGACCAGCGCGCCGGCGTACCAACGCAAGGACGGCGTCGGGAAGGCCATGCTGCCGCTGGGCAGCGCGCCCTTTGCCAGCGCGACGAGCCCGTAGCCGAGACCGGTGCCGACCAGGAGACCGAGGGTGGCCGAGACGATCCCGAGCGCGACGGCCTCGACCCGCACCGAGCGCAGGATCTGACGCCGGGTCGCGCCGACGCAGCGGAGCAGCGCGAAGTCGCGGGCGCGCTGTGCGAAGAGGATCGAGAACGTGTTGGCGATGACCAGCACCGAGACGAAGAGCGCGATCGCGGCGAAGACCAACAGCAGGATCGCCAGCACGTTGACCTCCTTGGTCAGCTCGGCCTGGCGGTCCTCGACGAACTCGTCGCGCGGCTGGACGGTGGCACCCGCGGGGAGGGTGCCGGCGAGCGAGGACGAGCCGGGTCCGGCGTACGCGACCGAGTCGACCCATAGGTCGGAGTCGAGCCCGCGCAGGTCGGGCCAGGTCAGGTAGAGCTGGGCGCCGATGCTGGCGGAGGGTGTGTCGACGAGGCCGACCAGGGTCGCCTCGACCGAGCTCCTCCCGGTCCCGATCTCCACGCTGTCACCGATGGCGACGTCGCGGCCCTTGACCGCGTTGACGTCGGCGACGACCTCGCCGGGACCGTCGGGGAGGCGACCCTCGCGGAGCAGCTGCCAGCGCAGGTCCGGGTCCGCGGCGATGCCACCGACGTCGGTGCGGTCCTCGAAGAGGCGGTCACCGACCCGCACCTTCTGCGGCGTCCATCCCAGGACGGCCGCGGAGTCGCCGTCGCGCTCGGCGCGGTCGACGATGCGGGCCGCCTCGTCGGCGTCGACGTCGGTGACCACGACATCGGCGCCGCGGTACGGCACCTCGACGCCGGCGACCAGGCCGGCGCGGGTGGCGTCGGACAGCAGGCTCGTGACGACGATGAAGGAGACGCCGATGACCACCGCGACAGCGGCCGAGATGTAGCGGCGGGTGTGGGTGCGCAACGACGCGCGCAGCACGGTCCTCATCGCGCCGGCTCCGCCACGACCGGGCGTACGTCGGCGGCGAGGCCGTCGGTGATCACGACGACGTCGTCGGCGTACGCCGCCGCGTCCGTCTCGTGGGTCACCATCACGACGGTCTGACCGAGCTCGCGCACGGAGCGGCGCAGGAATCCGAGCACCTCGGCCGACGTCTCGCTGTCGAGGTTGCCGGTCGGCTCGTCGGCGAACACGATGTCGGGCTGCGACACGAGCGCACGGGCGATGGCCACGCGCTGCTGCTGCCCGCCAGAGAGCTCCGAGGGGCGGTGCCCGAGCCGGTCGCGGATGCCGAGCACGTCGACGACCAGGTCGTAGCGCGCCCGCAGCTCCGCGTCGACCCGGCGGCCGGCGAGCTCGAGGGGGAGCAGCACGTTCTGGCCGGCCGTGAGCATCGGCAGCAGGTTGAAGGACTGGAAGACGAAGCCGACGTGCTCGCGCCGGAAGACGGTCAGCGCCGTGTCGTCCATGTCCTGCAGGGCGCGCCCGGCGACGGTGACGGTGCCGGAGGTGGGGGTGTCGAGGCCGGCCAGGCAGTGCATCAGCGTCGACTTGCCGGAGCCGGACGGCCCCATGATCGCGGTGAAGCGGCCGGCGGGGAGGTCGAGGTCGACGCCCCGCAGAGCGTGGACGGCGGTGTCGCCGTGGCCGTAGACACGGGTGAGGTCGCGGGCGCTGGCGGCGAGGGTGGGAGTCGTCATGGCACGACTCTCGCGATCGGGCGGCTCCGGATCGTCAGCCCGTGGACCGGACCCGGCGTACGACTCAGGTCGTACGCACCAGCCCGGTCTCGTACGCCAGCACGACCAGCTGGACCCGATCCCGGGAGGCGGTCTTGGCCAGGAGCCGCCCGATGTGGGTCTTCACGGTCGCCTCGGCGACCACCAGGTCGGCCGCGATCTCGGTGTTGGACCGGCCCCGGCCGACCTGCACGAGGACCTCGCGCTCGCGCTCGGTGAGGCCGGCGAGCCGGTCGTCGGGGACGGTGACTGCGTCCGGCAGTACGGCGGCGAACTGGTCGAGCAGTCGGCGGGTCGTGCTCGGCGCGACGACCGAGTCACCGGCGTGCACCGTGCGGATCGCCGTGAGCAGGTCCTCCGGCAGCGCGTCCTTGAGCAGGAAGGCAGCGGCCCCGGCCTTGATCGCCGCGAAGGCGTGCTCGTCCAGGTCGAAGGTCGTCAGCACCACCACCCGCGGCAGGTCGCCACGGGCGGTGATCGACCGGGTCGCCTCGACTCCGTCCATCCGTGGCATCCGCACGTCCATGAGCACCACGTCGGCGGCCGTCACGGCCAGCTGCTGCACGGCCTCGGCCCCGTCGCCGGCCTCGCCCACGACGCTCATGTCGGGCTGGCTGTCGACGAGCATCCGGAAGCCGCTGCGCACCAGCTGCTGGTCGTCGACGAGGTAGACGCGGATCCGCTCGTCGTTCACAGGGGAAGCCTCGCAGCCACGCGCCAGCCGCCGCCCGCGCGGGGTCCCACCTCGAGCGTCCCGCCGTGAGCGTTCACCCGCTCCCGCATCCCGACCAGCCCGAGACCGCCTCCGTCGGCGACGGCGGCGCCGCGCCCGTCGTCCTCGACCAGCACGGTGACCTCGTCGTCGATCGCGACCACGGCGCGCACCCGGACACCCGGGCCGGCGTGCTTCCTGACGTTGGTGAGCGCCTCCTGGACGACGCGGTACGCCGTGAGCGCGACGCCGTCCGGCACCGGGGTGGCCGGGTCCGGCAGGGTCGCCTCGACGTCCTCGCCGACCACGAGCCCGGCCAGGTCCGCGATGCCGGGCTGCGGGCGGAGCTCGACGCCGTCGTCCGAGCGGAGCAGGCCCAGGGTGTGGCGCATCTCCGTGAGGGACGCGCGGCCGGTGGCGGCGATCGTCTCGAGGGTCGCCGCGGCCAGGTCGGGGTCCTGCGTCGCCGCGTAGCGCGCGCCATCGGCCTGCACCACGATCGTCGACAGCCCGTGCGCGACGACGTCGTGCATCTCGCGGGCGATCCGTGCTCGCTCGTCCGACGCCGCCAGCGCGACCTGCTGGGCGGCCTCGCGCCTGATCTGCTCGCCGCGCTCGACCAGCGCGTCGACGTACGCCCGGCGGATGCGGCCGAGGGTGCCGAGAGCCCAGGCGGTGACGACGACGGCGGTGATGAAGAGGACGTACGACGTGAACGCCGACGGGGTCAGCTGGTCGAACTCGAGCAGCCAGACGTACGACGCCACGAAGGCGC
Source organism: Nocardioides endophyticus (assembly GCF_039543845.1). Lineage (NCBI taxonomy): Bacteria > Bacillati > Actinomycetota > Actinomycetes > Propionibacteriales > Nocardioidaceae > Nocardioides > Nocardioides endophyticus. The sequence goes on from NZ_BAABKN010000004.1 coordinate 234,138, forward strand.
CGGCGATCCCGATGGCGAGCGTGGTCAGACCGGGCCGCGTGGTCGCGAACCGGCCGACCGAGTAGACGGCGACCGGGAACGCGACCTGGCTCCACATCGGGGTGTCGATGAGCACCGCCTGGGCTGCGCTGAACCCGGCGACCAGCGCGAAGACCGCGACGGCGTGACGTCGCCGCCAATAGAGAGGTGCCAGCTGTCCGAAGGACAGGACGAGGCCGGTCCAGCCGACCTCCGTGAACGGCATCGCGAAGGCCGGCAGCAGCAGTGCGGTCGCGAGCGCGACGTCGAAGCACGCCTGGCCGCGCGGGCTGAGCCGCCAGGGCTGGCGGTGCTCGGACGCGGTGCTCACGCAGCGACCCTAGTAGCGGCCGGCGTCGAGCGCGTCCGACCACGGGTGGACGCCGGTGGTGCTCGGGTACTCCCCGAGTAGGGTGCCGAGCATGACGAAGTGGGAGTACCTGACCGCGCCGATCCTCACGCACGCGGCCAAGCAGATCTTGGACAACTTCGGGGCCGACGGGTGGGAGCTCGTGCAGGTCGCGCCCGGCATGAACCCGGAGAATCTGGTGGGCTACTTCAAGCGACCGATCGAGGGGTGAGCCAGGAATGAGTGCAGTGAGTGCTCCCGAGAAGCGGTTGGCCGAGCTCGGGCTCAACGTGCCCGAGGTGCCCAAGCCGGTGGCGGTCTACGTGCCTGCGGTCGCCTGCGGCGACCTGGTCTTCACCTCCGGCCAGCTGCCGATGAAGAACGGCGAGCTGATGCTGACCGGCAAGGTCGGCGGCGAGGTCGCTCCCGAGGAGGCGAAGGAGGCCGCGCAGCAGTGCGCGCTCAACGCGATCGCGGCCGTGAAGTCCATCGTCGGTGACCTGGACCGGGTCGCCCAGATCGTGAAGGTCGTGGTGTTCGTGGCCTCGACGCCCGACTTCACCGGTCAGCCGCAGGTGGCCAACGGCGCCTCGGAACTGCTGGGCCAGGTCTTCGGTGACGCGGGCATCCATGCGCGCTCGGCGGTCGGCGTGCCCGTGCTGCCGCTGGACTCGCCGGTCGAGGTGGAGGTCATCGTGCGGGTCGGCCAGTGAGGATTCCTCTTCCCCCGGTCCCGTTGCCGGACCGGCTGGTCGACGTTGCGCGCGAGTTCGAGGACGGCCGGCAGACGCCGGCAGAGCCCCGCAACGCGGCGACCGTCATCCTGATGCGCCCGTCCGCCCAGGGCCCCGAGGTCTACTACATGCGCCGCCAGGACTCGATGGACTTCGCCGGCGGCATGTGCGTCTTCCCGGGCGGTGGGGTGGACCCGCGCGACTTCGACACCACGGTCGCCTGGGCCGGTCCGTCGCCCGCGGAATGGGCTGCCCGCCTCGGCTGCGACGAGGAGACCGCGCGGGCGCTGGTGTGCGCCGCCGTACGCGAGACGTTCGAGGAGTCGGGCGTGCTGCTGGCCGGTACGTCGGAGACGAACGTCGTCGCCGATACGACCGCCGACGACTGGGAGGCCGACCGGGTCGCCCTCGAGTCGCGGGAGCTGTCGCTGACCGACTTCCTCATCCGGCGCGGGCTGGTGCTGCGCACCGACCTGCTCGGCGTCTGGGACGCGTGGCTGACCCCGATCTTCGAGCCGAAGCGCTACCGCACCTGGTTCTTCGTGGCCCTGCTGCCCTCGGGTCAGATCACCCGCGACGTGTCGACCGAGTCGTCGTCGGTGGAGTGGATCCCGGCCCGGGAAGCCGCCGAGCAGGCCGACGCCGGTGACCTGGCGCTGCTGCCGCCGACGTACCTCACCTCGGTGGAGGTCGGCGAGCACTCGTCGCCCGAGGAGGTGCTCGCGGTCGCCGCGTCGCGGTCGGTGGAGATGTTCACGCCGTCGGTGGAGCCGCTCGGCGAGGGCTGGACGCTGTCGATGCCCGATCGTCTACGGCCGTTGGTGGCGGCCCGGCGGCGACCATGACCGGCTGGAGCGGTGGGTCGTACGGCGAGCGGGGCGAGTGCCTGCTCGCCCCGAACCCCAACATGATGACCCTCGACGGCACCAACACCTGGGTGCTGCGTGAGCCGGGCGCGAGCCAGGTCGTCGTGGTCGACCCCGGACCGGTCGAGGACGGCCACCTCGGGCGCCTGACCTCGGAGCTCGGTGATGTCGGGCTGGTGCTGCTCACGCACCACCACTATGACCACGCCGAGGTGGCCCAGGAGTTCGCCCGGGCCAAGGGCTGCGCCGTCCGAGCCGTCGATCCGGCGTACTGCCTCGACGCCGACCCGTTGCGCGACGGCGAGGACATCACGGTCGACGGGCTGTCGGTGAGGGTGCTGACGACGCCGGGCCACACCGCGGACTCGGTGTCGTTCGTGCTGCCCGGTGACGGTGCGCTGCTGACCGGCGACATGGTCCTGGGGCGGGGTACGACGGTCGTCGCGCACCCCGACGGCCAGCTCGGTCCCTACTTCGACTCCATCTCGCGGATGCGCTCGCTGGTGCTGTCGGGTGAGGTGCGGACGCTCTGGCCGGCGCACGGCCCGGTGCTCGACGACGCCCTCGGCGTACTGGACTTCTACCTGGCGCACCGGCGCGACCGGCTGGCGCAGGTCGAGCGCGCGCTCGCGGAGCTCGGAGTGGTGCTCACCCCGGAGTCCGCCGAGGACGAGTCGCTGCCCCGGCAGGTCGTCGAGGTCGTGTACGCCGACGTCGACGAGTCGCTCTGGGGCGCCGCCGAGACGTCGGTGCGGGCGCAGCTGGCCTACCTGGCGACCCGGTAGCGCCGTAAGAGTCGTCGTAGTCCCAGGAAGACGGCGATCGCTGCTGCGACGCCGAGGCCGATCGCGACGGAGGGTGCGCGCCTCCGACCAGGGCCATTCCGGCTCGGGACGCTCGACGGTCGGCAGGGCCGTGCGCATCAGGTCGGTCGCCAGGGACAGTGAAGGAGATGTTCTGGGTGTACAGGATGCGCCGGACGTAGGGCTCCGGGTCGCCCTGGATCCGGTGCCAGCTCTTGGCCGCCTTGAACAGCGCCGTCTGCACGAGGTCCTCCGCGAGGTGGGCGTCTCCGGTGAGGAGGTACGCCGTGCGCGACAGGGCGGGCGTGCGCGCAACGACGAACGCGCGGAACGTGTCCTCGTCGTACGGCTGCGGCACCTCGCCCCCTTTCACTCCCTCAGACGCGCGCGAGGTGTGATGCGGGGGTCAGCGTGTCCGAACTTCTCGGGCACTTCTTGAACTTCTGGGGCTTTGCAGTGCCCGAGAACCTCGGGGATACCCGGTTAACCGGGTATCCCTGTGCCAGGGCTCAGCGAGCCCGACGCCCCAACCGCTCGGCATCCATGATCACGACCGAGCGGGGCTCGAGACGCACCCAGCCGCGCGACGCGAAGTCGGCGAGCGCCTTGTTGACGGTCTCGCGGGAGGCGCCGACCAGCTGGGCGAGCTCCTCCTGGGTGAGGTCGTGGTGCACGTGGATGCCATCGTCGGCGGTGCGGCCGAAGCGGTCGGCGAGGTCGAGCAGCGCCTTGGCGACCCGGCCGGGCACGTCGGAGAACACGAGGTCGGCCACGACGTCGTTGGCCTTGCGCAGCCGGCCGGCCAGCTGCGCGAGCAGCCCGCGAGCAACCATCGGGCGGCCCTCGAGCCAGCGCAGCAGGTCCTCGTGCGAGAGCGAGGCGAAGGTCGCGTCGGTCACTGCGGTCACGGTCGCCGAGCGCGGGCCGGGGTCGAAGAGCGAGAGCTCGCCGAACATCTGGCCGGGCCCGAGGATCGCCAGCAGGTTCTCGCGGCCGTCCGAGGAGGTGCGCCCGAGCTTCACCTTGCCGTCGAGTACGACGTACAGCTTGTCGCCGGAGTCTCCCTCATGGAACAGCACGTCCCCACGGCGCAGGCGGCTCTCCGCCATCGAGCCGCGTAGGGCGGTGGCGGCCTCGTCGTCGAGCGCGCTGAAAAGCGGAGCTTGACGGAGTACGTCGTTGTCCACGGATCCTCCTCGTGAAGATGACCCGCGAGCGCACGGGTTCCATGCTGATCCTAGCCAGTGGGAAACCTCACAGGGTCACCGGTGTCCGCAAGTCGGTCGCGCGTCGGTCCGGTCGGGAGTCCAGCGCCGAATCCTGGAGTGTCCCCGGCGCGCCGTACGCTAGCGCCGTGCCCGCCCCAGCCACCGAGACTCGCACCGGTCTGGTGCGCCGTGCGCGCAAGATCGACCGGGTTCTCGGCGAGACCTATCCGGACGCGAAGTGCGAGCTCGACTTCGACGATCCCTTCCAGCTGCTGGTCGTCACGGTGCTCTCCGCGCAGACCACGGACAAGCGGGTCAACGCGGTCCGGCCGACCCTGTTCGCGGCCTACCCCGACCCGAAGGCGATGGCGGCCGCCGACCGCGCCACGCTCGAGGGGATCATCGGCCCGCTGGGGTTCTTCCGGGCCAAGACCGAGTCTCTCCTCAAGCTGAGTGCGGCGCTGGTCGCCGACCACGGCGGGCAGGTCCCCGCCAACCTCGACGACCTCGTCAAGCTGCCCGGCGTCGGGCGCAAGACCGCCAACGTGGTGCTCGGCAACGCCTTCGGCATCCCCGGTATCACCGTCGACACGCACTTCGGCCGCTTGGCGCGGCGCTTCGGCTGGACCGAGGAGACCGACCCGGTCAAGGCCGAGCACGCCGTCGGCGCCCTCTTCGAGAAGCGCGACTGGACGATGCTGAGCCACCATCTGATCTGGCACGGTCGCCGGGTCTGCCACAAGCAGAAGCCCGCGTGCGGCGCGTGCACCGTCGCCAAGTGGTGCCCGTCGTACGGCGAGGGCCCGACCGACCCCGAGGTCGCGGCCAAGCTGGTGAAGACCGAGGGTCGAGCATGAGGCGTCTCCTCCCGGCCGCGCTCGTGGCGGTCGTGCTGCTGCTGAGCGGCTGCGACGCCGACGACATCCCGTCGCCGGGCGACGCGAAGATCGACGTCGACACCCCGTCGCTGCGCAACCTCAAGACCGAGGCCGGCATCGCCGACTGTGTGCCGGGCAGCGCCGAACCCGTCGACGGCGGGCTCCCCGACCTCACCTTGCCGTGCCTCGGCGGCGGGTCCGACGTCGACCTGGCCAGTCTGCAGGGCCCGGTGATCGTGAACCTCTGGGCGTCCTACTGCGCGCCCTGCGTCAAAGAGATGCCGGCCCTCCAGGAGTTCTCCGAGAAGTACGGCGACCAGGTCCCGGTCATCGGGGTGGACTACCAGGACCAGCAGCCGAAGGCCGCGCTCGAGCTCGCCCGCAAGTCCGGGGTGACCTATCCGCTCCTCGCCGACCCGGGCGGCGACCTCAACGCCAACGACCCGATCCCGGTGATCCGCGGCATCCCCATGTTCTTCTTCGTCGACGCCGACGGCCAGGTGACCGTCGTCCCGGGTGGGATCGAGTCCGCCGACGAGCTCGTCGAGCTGGCCGACGAGCACCTCGGGACCCACCTGTGACTGGCGTGGACTCTGAGGATCCAGGGGCGGACCTCCCAGACTGGCTGCGGCCCGTCGAACAGGCGGCCCGCGACATCGAGGCCTCCGACCTGACCCGGTTCGTGCCGCCGCCGGGTGGCGACGCCCGCCGCGGCGCCGTACTCATGCTCTTCGGCGAAGGACCTCAGGGCGGCGAGCTGCTGCTCACCGAGCGCGCCCACGACATGCGCTCGCATCCCGGTCAGGTGTCGTTCCCCGGTGGCTCCGTGGATCCGGGGGAGGACGTGGTCGAGGCCGCTCTGCGGGAGGCGAAAGAGGAGGTCGGCGTCGATCCGAGCTCCGTCACGGTCTTCGGCCGGCTGCCCGAGCTATGGCTGCCGCCCAGCAACTTCGCCGTCACGCCGATCCTGGGCTGGTGGAGCGCACCCACGGAGGTCTCCGTGGTGAGCCGGGCCGAGGTGCACGCGATCCACCACGTGCCGCTGGCCGAGCTGGTCGACCCGGAGCACCGGGTCACGGTCCAGATGCCGATGGGCGACTACCGGAGCCCGGGCTTCCTGATCGGTCCAGACCACGACGTGATCCTCTGGGGTTTCACGGGCGGCATCATCGCCCGGCTGCTGGACTTCCTGGGCTGGGCCGTCCCATGGGACGAGTCACGGGTGCGCGACCTGCCGTCGTACATGTTCACTGGGCGCGAGCGACGCGCCGCCGCACTGCTCGACATCGACGACGACCAACGCAGAGGGGGTGCCCGGTGAACCTGCTCGACTGGCTGCTCGTCGTCCTGGTCCTCGCCTACGCCCTCTCCGGCTACTGGCAGGGCTTCATCACCGGCGCCTTCGCCACGACCGGGCTGTTGCTCGGTGGGCTCTTCGGCGTCTGGCTCGCCCCGACCGCGCTCGGCGACGCCGATCCGTCGGTGTGGGTCTCGCTCGGAGCGCTGTTCATCGTGATCCTGGCCGCCTCGCTGGGGCAGGCGGTCTTCCAGTTCGTCGGGTCCCGGATCCGAGACAAGATCACCTGGCAGCCGGTGCGCGCGGTCGACGCCGTCGGGGGTGCCCTGCTCAGCGCGGTGGCGGTCCTGATCGTCGCGTGGGCGCTGGGGGTGGCGATCTCGGGCTCGCGGATCGGCGGCATCACCCCGCTGGTGCGCGAGTCCGCGGTGCTCGCCAAGGTCGATGGCACGCTCCCGGACACCGCTGACGGTGCGCTGCAGGCGTTCAACAACGTAGTCGGCACCAGCTTCTTCCCGCGCTACCTCGAGCCGTTCGCGCCCGAGCGGATCGTCGAGGTCGGCCCCGGACCCAAGCGCCTGCTCCGCGACCCCGATGTCGAGCGCGCGGCGGCCAGCGTGGTCAAGATCCGCGGTGGCAACTCCTGTGGCCGCGGCGTCGAGGGCTCCGGCTTCGTCTACGCCCAGAACCGCCTGATGACCAACGCGCACGTCGTCGCCGGTGTGGACGACCCCGAGGTGGTCATCGGCGACTCGACGCTGGACGCCGACGTCGTCTACTACAACCCGGACGTCGACGTCGCGGTCCTCGCCTTCGACAGCGGCGACACCGACACCTTGAAGTTCAACCGCAGCGCCGGTGCCGGCACCGGCGTCGCCGTCCTCGGCTACCCCGAGGACGGTCCGTACGACGTACAGCCCGGCCGGATCCGGTCGCAGCAGCGGCTGCGCTCCCCGGACATCTACGGCAACGGCACGGTCATCCGCGACGTCTACTCCCTGCGCGGCCTGATCCGGCCCGGCAATTCCGGCGGACCGATCGTCGCCTCGTCCGGCGACGTCGTCGGCGTGGTGTTCGCCGCATCGGTCAACGATCACGACACCGGCTACGCGCTGACGGCCGACCAGGTCTCGAAGGCGGCCGCGGCCGGCCTCACCAGCTCGGAGGCCGTCAGCACCGGTGACTGTGCAGGCTGAGGTCGACTCTCGGCTCACCGGGTCTCGACACGCCGGTCGCGACTTCGTTCCTCAGTCGCGCGGCTTGCTCGACCACCATCGGCGGATCTGCTGGCGCGTCTCCGCTAGTGCTGACCCTTCAAAGCCTTCGGAATCTCTCGACCCTGCTCGATCGCCTTCTCCGGTGCGCGCACCTTCTTGACGCTGCGGACGCCGAGGAAGACCAGCAGTGCGGCGACCAGCGCGTAGAACCCGAAGACGATCAGGAACGCCCAGTGCAGGGCGAGGCCGTCGCCGTTCCAGTTGATGAAGTACGCGATCGAGACCGACAGCATGATCACGGCCAGCACCAGCAGGAAGACGGCGCCGGCGAACATGCCGACGCCGATGCCGCCGGCCTTGACGCTGACCTTCAGCTCGGACTTCGCGAGCTGGATCTCCTTCTGGACCAGCGTGGAGATGTCCCGGGTGGCGTCGTGGACCAGCCGGCCGATGGTGGGGTCGCCCTCGCCAGTGGAGGGGGTCAGGGGCTGGTTGTTCGCCATGCGCGTCACCCTACAGAACCTGTCAGTCGGTCTCGTCGTCGTGTTGGTGGACGTCGGGTACCCCGTCCCCGTCGTCGTCACGCTCCTCGATCTCGGCCACCCGGCGGTAGGTCCGGTTGCGGCTCCGGAGGACCACTGTCGCCAGCAGCACGGCGGTGAGCGAGCCGAGGAGCACGCCGACCTTGACGTGGTCGTCGGCAGCGCTGCCGGTGCCGAACGCGAGCTCTCCGATCAGCAGCGACACGGTGAAACCGACGCCCGCCAGCATCGACATCCCGATGACGTCGATCCAGCTCAGCTCGTCGTCGAGCTCGGCCCGGGTGAAGGTCGCCAGCAGCCAGGTGGCACCCGCGATGCCGACGGGCTTGCCCACGACCAGACCGCAGATGATGCCGAGCGCGATCGGGTCGGTCAGCGCGCTCCGCAGCCCGTCCAGCCCGCCGACGGTCACCCCGGCGGCGAAGAACGCGAAGATCGGTACGGCGACGCCCGCCGAGATCGGCCGGGTGAGGTGCTCGAGGTGCTCGGCGAGGCCCGGCCCGTCGCGGCCGTCGATCCGGCGTACGGGCACCGTGAACGCCAGCACCACCCCGGCCACGGTCGCGTGCACGCCGGAGGAGTGGACGAGCGTCCAGGCGACGAGGGCGATCGGGACGAGCAGCCATCCCGAACGGATCCGGCGTTGCACGAGCACGGCGAACAGGCCGATCGGGAGCACCGCCAGCCCGAGGTAGTCCAGGTGCAGCTCCTCGGTGTAGAAGAGCGCGATGATCGTGATCGCGAGGAGGTCGTCGACGACCGCGAGGGTGAGCAGGAACGTGCGCAGGCCGACGGGGAGGTGCGTGCTGATCACCGCAAGGATCGCGACCGCGAAGGCGATGTCGGTCGCCGTCGGGATCGCCCAGCCGTCGAGCGAGCCGTCGGCGCCGAGGTTCCAGAGCACGTAGACGACGGCCGGGGTGGCCATCCCGCCGACGGCGGCCACGACCGGGAGCGCCGCCCGTCGCGGGTCGCGCAGGTCGCCCGCGACGAACTCGCGCTTGAGCTCGAGCCCGGCTACGAAGAAGAAGATCGCCAGCAGCCCATCCGCCGCCCAGGTGCCGAGCGTCAGGTGGAGGTGCAGGGCCTCGGGTCCGACGGCGTAGTCGCGCAGGTCGTAGTAGGTCTCCGACCACGGCGAGTTCGCCCAGACCAGGGCGACCGCTGCGGCCGCGATGAGCAGCAGGCCGCCGGTGGTCTCCGCGCGGAGGACCTCCGCCGTCCGGGACCGCTCGAGCCAGGTGCCGCGGGTGAAGAGGCGCGGCCCGGGGCGGCGTCCGGGTGGAGGTACGGCGTCGGACACGGTGCTCCTTCAGGGGTGGCTGGCAGTCCTGCCGACCAGACTTCCCGGCGCACCTGGGGCCACCCTACAAGCGCCAGCGGTCGGGGTCGTCAGCCGAAACCTGCGGACACGCCGTTGCTGCAACGGCGTGTCCGCAGGTTTCCCCGGGCGGCCGGGGAAACCCGCCAGCCCGGCGGTCAGTCCTCGCCCTTGCCGGCGTCCTCCTGCTGCTTGATCAGGTCCATGACGGTGGAGTCGGCGAGGGTGGTG